>DATHQA010000264.1:0-2474 GCA_035483375.1 Rhizomicrobium sp.
AAGCGTTTCGATGCCTTGCAGGATGAGGAACGAGTTCATCGGCGAAAGCGCAGGCCCCAGGTCGCGCATGCCAAGCACGCGGCATGCAATCGCGAACGCCATGTCGCCGAACGTCTCCCATATCTTGATGCCATGATAGGATTCACTTGGCTCCGACAGCGAGGGATATTTGCCGCTGCCCCAATCGAATTTGCCGCCATCGACGATAAGACCGCAGATCGAATTGCCATGACCGCCCAGGAATTTCGTCGCCGAATGCACGATGATATCCGCGCCCCATTCGAACGGACGAATGAGATAGGGCGTCGCCAGCGTATTATCGACGATAAGCGGCACGCCTGCTTCATGCGCGATATCGGCAATCGCCTTGATGTCGGTGATGATGCCTCCCGGATTGGCGATGCTTTCGATGAACACCGCTTTCGTCTTCGACGTGATCGCGCTGCGGAAGGATTCCGGATCGCGCGCATCGGCCCATTTCACATGCCAGTCGAATTTCGCAAAGCCGTGGCTGAACTGGTTGATCGAGCCGCCGTACAACTGCCGCGCTGCCACGATCTCATCGCCCGGCTGCATGAGCGTATGCATGACGAGGAATTGCGCCGCATGGCCGGAGCCGCAGGACAACGCCGCGCGCCCGCCTTCCAACGCTGCGATGCGTTCTTCCAGCACCGCATTCGTCGGGTTCATGATGCGCGAATAGATATTGCCGAAGACCTGTAGATTGAACAGGGCGGCGGCATGATCCGCATTCTCGAACACAAACGATGTCGTTTGATAGATGGGCGTGGCGCGTGCGCCCGTTGCCGGATCTGGCTGCGCACCCGCATGCACGCTCAATGTGTCAAAACCATATTCGCTCATCAAAACCTCCAGAATTAGCGTCCGCGCATATCCTCGAATGAAATCATAACATGTTCACGATAGGCCGCACGCTCCTGCAAATGCACATAGTAGCGCTCCAGATTGGGCAGATGCGGCCGCTCGATATCCATACCATAATAGCGGAACAGCGTCGCGCCTGCGGGGATGTCGCCCATCGTGAATTTGTCGCCTGCGACGAAGGGCTGGTCGGCCAGCACCTTGTCGAGAATTCGGTACAGCGTGCCGCAACGCGCAAGGGACGCACGGATTGCAGGCCAGTTGCGCTGCGATTCCGGCGTGCGGAAGAAGCCGCCGAACACGCCGAAGAACGCAGGATAAAGATCGGCCAGCGCCCAATCCATCCAGCGGTCCGCGACGGAGCGCTCGGCCGGAGCGGCGGCCCATAGCGAGCCTTCGCCATATTTCGCCGCAAGATAGCGCACGATGGCCTGGCTTTCCCAGACGATCGCACCGCCATCGTCAATGACGGGAATCCGCTTCAGCGGATTCATCGAGATGAAGTGCGGCGTGTCGAGGCCGCCGAACGGCCCGCCGAGATCGATGCGCTCATGTGCAAGGCCAAGCTCACCCACGGCCCACATGACTTTCTGCACATTGATAGAATTGCGCCGTCCGTAGATTTTGAGCATGTCAGGCTCCGCGTTTCAGGCTGCCGCCCTTTGAGAACAAAAGCGGCTTGCGATTGTCGATCACTTTGCGGTTCACGCCCATCCAGCCGATTTCGCCGGAGAGGCGGCCATATTCGATCTTGGGGCAGCGGTTCATCACGACATTGAGGCCTGCCTCGCGCGCAATGTTTTCTGCTTCTTCGCTGATGACGCCCAATTGCATCCAGATTGTTTTGAGGCCCAGGCGATCCTTCTCCGCAATCGCTTCGCGTACAATGCCGGGGGCTGCTTCCGACGCGCGAAAGATGTCGACCATATCGACTGGCGCGGGCACATCTTTCAGCGAGGCGTAAACATGCCGGCCGAGGATTTCCTTTCCCGCGAGGCCTGGATTTATGGGATGAATCACAAAGCCCTTGTCGAGGAGATATTTCATCGCGAAATAGGATGGCCGCATGTCATTGCCGCTCGCGCCTACCATCGCGATCACTTTCGTGGAGCGCAGAATGGATTTGATATAATCGTCGGAATAGGTCGGCATTACTCCGGCCATTGCGGATCCCGTTTTTCGATGAACGCGCCGATGCCTTCCTCGGCTTCGGCGTTGAGCATGTTCTCCGTCATCACGCGCGAGGCATAATCGTAAGCCTCACTGAGCGGCAATTCGAGTTGGCGATAGAACGCCTCCTTGCCGATCTTCACGGTCTGCGCGGGCTTGGACGCGATGAGTTGCGCAAGCGCCATCGTCTCGGCTTCGAGCGCCGCCGGTTCCACGACACGATTGATGAGGCCGAGCGTCCGCGCATCTTCCGCCGAAACCATTTCGCCCGTGAGTAGCATCTCCATCGCGTGTTTGCGGGAAACGTTGCGCGAAAGCGCCACCATCGGCGTGGAACAGAACAGACCGATATTCACACCGGGCGTCGCAAACCGCGCATCGCGCGAAGCGACCGCGAGATCGCAACTCGCAACCAACTGGCA
>DATHQA010000265.1:0-5921 GCA_035483375.1 Rhizomicrobium sp.
CGAGGTGTGGCGGATTTCCATGCGCGGCAATTGCCCAAGCTGCACGGCCTGACGCGTGATCGAGAACACGCCCGTGATGACGGCTTGCGACGCGATAATCGTCGCGACCGTTGCGAGCAGCACAAGCGGATAATGCGCCCAATGCGGCGCCAGCGCGAAGAACGGAAAACCCGCTGCCTTCGGATCGCGCAACACAAGCGCGCCTTGCCCGAAATAATTGAGCAGGAGCGAAGGCAGCGCGATGGCGAGCCAGCCGATACGGATTGGTGAGCGGCCGAAATGGCCCATATCGGCATAAAGCGCCTCACAGCCCGTGACGGCGAGCACGACTGCGCCGAGTGATACGAACGCCGTCCATGGCGCATGCACAAAAAGCTTCACTGCATAGAATGGATTGGCCGCCTGCAGGATCACGGGCGCACGGACGATGGCAGCGAGGCCCAACAATCCGATCACCACGAACCACACAAGCATGACGGGTCCGAACAATCCGCCAATCTTCGCCGTGCCGCGGCTTTGAAATACGAACAATCCAATGAGGATCACGAGGGTCAGCGGAATGACGAGCGGCGTGAAGGTAGGACTATCGACCGTCAAGCCTTCGACCGCGCTGAGCACGGAGATCGCGGGCGTCAACATGCCGTCACCATAGAATAAAGCGAGGCCTGCAACCGCTGCGATGCCGATTGCCGCCTTGAAGCCGCGGCTCAATCCCGGCGAGCGCCGCGCCAATGTCGCAAGCGAAAGCACGCCGCCTTCGCCGTTGTTGTCTGCGCGCATGATGAAGATAACATATTTGACCGTCACCACAATGATGAGCGACCAGAAGATCATGGACAGTCCGCCCATCACGGCGGCGTGGCCCACAAGTGCACTGCCCGTGGCCTTCACGGTTTCGCGCAGCGCATAGATCGGGCTTGTGCCGATATCGCCGAACACGACGCCGAGCGCACCGATGGTCAGCGCCAGCCTGCGGCTATGCGACGAATCCGCCGCGCCATGAACCGCGGGCGCACTTTCCATTACAAGGGGTTCATTAACAGCCATGGGGCCGCGATCAGTAAGGAACGTGCGGGAACACGAAGCTCAGCACCGCCGCCGCCAGCAGCGGAATGCCGATGACAAGTCCCATTTCCCACAACAGACGACCGGGCGAATTGTCGTCGGGCACGCGCTCGGCGGTTTGCGGCCGGGATGGCGGTGCCCAACGGCTGAAATCGGATTCCTCACGATACATGGCTCTAAAATCGGGGCCGGGGCATATAAATTCGAGGTGGTGCGGGCGCGGGGAATATATAAAAGCCATATAAAGCGGCGGGCATGCGGGCGGCCTATCGCGGAGCAAGCGACGCATTTAAGACTGTCGCATCAGGGCGGCGCAAAGGTTGTCGATGGAGAGTTTGTGGGAGCGTAGGGGGCCTGTGGCCGCGATCATTGTGGCCGCATTCCTTCTCATTGCACCATTGTGGTGCGTATCAGCACCCGCGATGCCGGATTTCCCCGCGCATCTGGCGAGTTACTATCTGATCGGGGTGGGCAACGGCGTATCGCCTTTCTATCGCATCGAATGGGCATTCATTCCGAATTTGGGCGCGGAGATCGCCGTGCCGTTCCTCGCGCATTTCATGGCGCTTGAGGCGGCGGCGAAATTGTTCATTAGCCTTGGCGTTGCGATGTGGGTGGTCGGCCCATCGCTCATTCATCGCGCGCTTTATGGGCGGTTCGGATTCGCCCCGCTCGCCGCCGCATTCTTTGCCTACAACGCGAATTTCATGTGGGGATTCATAAATTACTATTTCGCTGCCGGTTTGAGCCTGGTTGTTTTTGCGGCTTGGATCGCAACGGATGGGCGGCGGCGCGGCTGGATGATCCCGTGTTTCGCCGTCGCCGCGACAGCGGTTTATTTCAGTCACATTTTCGCATCCTGCATGCTTGCCGTGATGATGGGATGTTTTGAATTAAGCGGGTTGCTTGAGCGGCGCGATCCGAAGGATTTCCTGCGCCAGCTCATCTCCATCGCGATTGCTTTTGTGCCTGCCGGTATCGCGTTTGTTTTCCTGCGGCCGCATGGGGGCAGCACACACCGCCTCGAATTCAACATTCTGTCCTCGTTCATGGATCGCGTGGGTGCGATGGTTCAGTGGAGCTACGACCATCCTGCGCTCATCCTATTGCTGCCCCTCGCAATCTTGCTTGCGGTTGGAATCAGGCGCCGCCTCGTCACGTTTCATCCGCGTATGACATTCGTGCTTATCGCATTTGCCGCGGGAACGTTTTTCGCGCCCGAATGGGCGATGGGCGGGTGGGGTGTGGAACTTCGCATGCCGGCCGCGTTTTGCGCGCTCGTCTTTGCTTCGGCGGCACTTCGCCTTTCGCCGAAGCAGACCGCCATTGCTGTCGGCATATGCCTTGTGGTCATGGCCTATTGCGCGGCCACGCTTGCGGGCAATTGGATGTATTTTGATCGCCGCTACAGCGAATTCCGCGCCGCATCCACCGCCATTCCACGCAACGCGAAAGTGGTCACGGTGCTGGATGGCATCGCGATCGGCATGGCCTCCGATCAACTTTACTGGCACATGGGGGAATTCGCGATCATCGACCGGAACGCTTTCACGCAATTGATGTTCGCGACGCCCGGCCAACATGTCATCAGTGCGCGCGCGCCCTATCGCTCTTTCGCCGCATTATCGGCACAGCAAGGTTCGCCGCCCGATATCTCCGAGCTTGACGATCTCGCGGCCGGGCAAGTGGATGGCGACACCGACATCAAGAATATTTTCCCTTATCTTATGCATTACCAATGTCATTTCGACGAAGCCGTGATTGTCGATTTGAACGGAACGCAAAGTCCCG
This sequence comes from Rhizomicrobium sp., assembly GCA_035483375.1. Classification (GTDB taxonomy): domain Bacteria; phylum Pseudomonadota; class Alphaproteobacteria; order Micropepsales; family Micropepsaceae; genus Rhizomicrobium. The sequence goes on from DATHQA010000265.1 coordinate 2,857, forward strand.
TGCCGTCGCACCTCAAATTGCGCCATGACGGCAGCTTCTTCTCGATCTATGACATCAGCCATGCCGGCTGTCCGAAGAGATGAAGGCGCTAAGGCTTGTTAACCTCCTCATAGCGCTGATCTGCGCGATTTTCCTATGGCGTGTATTTGCAGCGATCGGGTTGCATGTGCCATTCGACCCGAATGAAGGCTGGAACGCCTATCACGCTGCCGCTGCCATGACTGGAAAGCCGCTTTATCCGGACGCTGGCAGCTTCATAGTCAACAATTATCCGCCGCTATCTTTCTATATTGTGGGCGCGCTGGGCCGCATTCTTGGCGACAATATCATCGCGGGCCGAATCATCTCCCTGCTTGCATTCCCGGGAATCGCGTTCGGCATTTTCGTGGCCGTGCGTTCGATGCGTTGCGGCAGGTCCGAAGCGCTTTTTTCCGCATTATTGTTTGCGGCTTGTCTGCTGGTGACGTCCGATTATGTGGGCATGGACGATCCGCAACTGCTCGGTCACGCAATCGGGATCGCCGGTTTCATCCTGCTTCTGCGAGAACCGCGCAATCGGCGGTCCATCACCGCAAGTGCATTGCTCTTTACGCTCGCCGGTTTCGCGAAACACAATCTCATCGTCCAACCGCTTGCGATGGTGCTATGGCTTCTCATCTATGATCGCAGTGCGGCGTGGAAGTTTATTGTATCAGGCGTCGTGTTTCTGTCGCTCGGACTTCTCGCGTTCCGCCTGACATATGGAATTGATTTGCTCACGGTTCTCAATTCCGCGCGTGTCTATTCGTTTCAAAATTTAACTGCCAATCTCAGCAGCTGGCTTGTCTGGGGCGCAATACCGATTATCGGCCTCGCGATTCTGATATTGCTGCGCCATCGGGACGGACATGTCGTGTTATGCGCGTTGTACGCACTCATCGCGATTGCCGTGGGCACGGCGTTCTTCGGCGGTGACGGCGTCGATATGAACGCGATGTTCGATGCGGATGTCGCGCTTGCGCTCGGTGTGGGGCTTGCTCTCAATAGATTGCCGGCACGGAATATCCTCGCGCTGGTTTATGCCGCTCCGGTTGCACTTGCGGTTTGGCAGTTTTCGGACTCGGAATGGCTGGAACGCGATTTCTGGCTTCATCCGCTGAAGGCGGATGCGGAGGCGGCAAACGGCGATATCGCTTTTCTGAAGGCGAAGAATGGGCCCGTATTGTGTGAAACACTTTCGCTTTGTTATTGGGCAGATAAGCAAGCAGAAGTCGATGTGTTCAATGTCGGCGAGCAATTCGCGACTGGAGCACGTTCGGACAAAGTGCTTACAGAACTTATCGACCAGAGATATTTCCGTACGCTTCAGTTTGAATCGCTATCGTCCTTCGCACTGACGCCGCGCATTCGAGAGGCCGTTGTACGCAATTATCGCGTCGATCATACGAATGATGACGGCGTGTTCTTGATCTCGCGTTAAGAGTGTTCGGCCGTCACGGTGCCCATGCGCTCAAGTTTGCCCCAGCCGACGAACGGACCGCGCATCGCCGTCGAGATCGAACGCACGACGACGTAATACATGAGCTGGCGATAGCCGAAGCGTTGCAGCACGAGCCACCATAACAGGCTCCATTTCTCGTTCCGCTCCATGAGGAAGCCGAATACCGCCGCAACGAGATCGACAACCATAAATACGCAATAATAGATGCCGACCGTGCGCAGATCCGTGTTCGTGAATTCCGCGCCGTGTTGAAGATAAGCGAGGCCCTGATTGAGCAATTGCCAGATGAGCAAAAGATCGGCAAGCGGCGCGAGTGCCGTCAGCAAAATCTGGAACAGCCATACTTGCGGCAGTGCGATCATGCCAAGCGCGCCATAACGCGGATTGAATGTCAGCTCGCGATATTTCCACAAGCATTGCAGCGTGCCGTAAGCCCAACGAAAACGCTGTTTCGCAAGGCCGCTCACGGTTGCAGGCGCTTCGGTCCACGCAATCGCGGAACTGTCGAAGCGCACGCGATAGCCCGCGCGCTGCATGCCGATCGTCAAATCCTGATCTTCGGCGAGCGTATCGGAGCGGAAACCGCCAAGCTCGACAAGCGCGGTCTTGCGCCATGCGCCGACCGCACCGGGCACAACGGTGAGCGTGCCCAGCGCTGCAAGCGCGCGGCGTTCGAGATTTTGCGCCACGATATATTCAAGCGCTTGCCAGCGTGTGATCATGTTGATGCGATTTCCCACTTTCGCATTGCCTGCGACCGCGCCCGTTTCAGGATCGGAGAACCAGCGCGCGAGCCTGGAAATCGTATCGCGGCGGAATTGCGTGTCGGCATCGAGCGCCACGATGATCTCGCGGCTTGCACGCGTGAGTGCGGTGTTGAGCGCATTCGCCTTGCCGCCATTGGCGATACGCAGCAGCGTCACGCGCGGATCGTCGCCGAAGCGCGCCTGCATCACTGCGGACGTGTTGTCCTGCGAACCGTCATCCACGACGATGATTTCGAGATCCGGATGATCGCTCGCCAGGATCCGCTCAACGGTCTTGGCGATGACTTTTTCCTCGTTATAGGCGGGGATGATGACGGAAACGCCGAACGCGTCGGTTTCAGATGCAGGTGTTTCGCGCTGCTGCAATTCCTTGCGGCGATTATAAAGGCTCAAGCCCGCAAGTAGGATAAGCCGCCCGATGCCGAGCCAGATCGCGGCCAGGAAGCATAGATAAAGCGTGCGGCTCAGCGCACTCACCGTGAGGAACACGACGCGGTCGGTGATAAGCGCCAAGCCCGGCGGCAATGGCGGCATCGCCTGATCGCGTGTGAAACCCGCAAGCTGAGAAACGGGTACGATCTGATAATGCTGTGCTCTCAGCGCATCGATAAGCGGGCCGAGTGCTTCCACGGTTTGCGAACGGTCGCCGCCCGCATCGTGCAGAAGAATAATGCTGCCGCGCAGATCGGGATTGCTGCTGCGAAGATTTGCAAGCGAACGCTTCACGATTACGCTCGCGCCGGGCAATCCCCAATCGACGGGATCGATATGCTCGCCCACCGTGACGTAGCCGAGATTCTGCGCGATCTCGACGGGAA
>DATHQA010000266.1:0-3377 GCA_035483375.1 Rhizomicrobium sp.
GATCGCGCTTCGAGGAAAGAATGTCGAGGAAGATGCGGTTCGCCACCGGATCGTTGCGCACGTCATCGGTGATGAGATCGAGCGAACGCGTGATCGTGCGCAAGGCCGCGGGATGTACGCCGACATTCTTCTCGTCCGCGAGTTGAAAGATGCGCAGCATATTGACGGGATCGCGCGTGAATGCGTTGGCGCGCGCATTGAGGCGCCCATTGTCGGCGAAGAAATCCTCCTCGCCCGAACGAGGCTTGAGGAAACCGGGCAACAGCCGCGCAAGCGAGCGCCTGGGCTTGCGGTTCTGCACTTCGAGCGCGGCGCAGAAAATCCGCGTGAGATCGCCCACATCCTTCGCGATGAGAAAATATTCGCGCATGAAGCGTTCGACGGCGCGCTGCGAATTCTCTTCATCGATGAAGCCCATGCGCCGCGCGATCTCGGGCTGCGCGTCGAACGACAAACGCTCTTCCGCGCGGCCGACGTGATAATGCAGATGCACGCGCACATTCCACAGGAACATGTCCGCCTTTTGGAACGTCTTGTATTCGTCGAGCGTGAACACATTGTGCTGCACGAGATCGACGGCATCCTCGACGTGATAGAGATATTTGCCGATCCAGTAGAGCGTCTGCAGATCGCGCAATCCGCCCTTGCCCTCTTTCACATTGGGCTCGACGAGATAGCGGCTTTCGCCCTGGCGTCTGTGGCGCGTGTCGCGTTCGGCGAGTTTGGCTTCCACGAAATTCGTGGCGGTCACGCCTTGCGCTTCGGCCCAGAACGCTTTTCGAAGATCCGCATAAAGCTGCGGATCGCCCCACAGGAACCGCGCCTCCAGCAATGCTGTCGCGATCGTGATGTCTTCCTTCGCAAGGCGAATGCATTCGGCGACGGAGCGCGTGGCGTGGCCGACCTTCAGCCCCAGATCCCACAACATATAAAGGATGAATTCGATGACGCTCTCGCCCCATGGCGTCTGCTTGAACGGGCGCACGAACAGAAGGTCGATGTCGGAAAACGGCGCGAGAAGCCCGCGCCCGTAACCGCCCGTCGCCACCACGCTAAGGCGCTCCGCGGCGGTCGGGTTCTGCGCGTAGTAGAAATGCTTCGTCGCGAAATCGTAGAGCACCTGGATCGTCGTGTCCTGCAAATCGGACAGCGCGCGCGCGCCCGCAAGGCCCGACGCCGCGCCGGATTCGACGGCCGTCTTCACGCGCTCGCGCACGGCGTTGAATTCGGCCTTGATGAGGACGAGGGCTTCCTTGCGCAGTTTCGACTGATCGCCCAAATCCTGCGCAAGCGCGGTGAGCTGACGGCGCAGCAACTCGCCGTCCAGAAGTTCGATACGATCCGGCGCTTCAAGACCCATGGGATGCCTCAAATCAAGGGGGCACAATGCCGGGTGCGGGCGCGAAAGGCGAGGAAAGATTACCTCCCCCTTTTTGGGAAGGTCGGAGAGCGAAACGATCCGGGTGGGGGCGGCTTTCAACATCGCCCCCCACCCGATGCAATTCCCCTCGCAACAAGTGCGGGGTCACTGCATCGACCTCCCCACAATGGGGGAGGTGAAAATCATTTCTTCGTCTGCGCGCGCGCCCATTCCATGTAATCGGCATTGCCGTGCTCGATGGGCAGCACAAGGAAGCACGGCACGGTGTAGGGATGCATGGGCCGCGCCGCGGCGATCACCTTGTCCACGAGCGAGGTCCGCGTCTTGATGAAGGCGGCCACTTCGCGCGTGGTCTGCAGCTTGCCGTTCCATTCGTAGATGGAGGTCATCGCGGGATGGATGTTCACGCAGGCCGCGAGCTTCTTCGTGACAAGCGTCTGAGCCACCTTCTTCGCGGAAGGCTTGTTCGGGAAGGTCGAATAGACGAAGACGAATTCGGTTTCGCGCATGCCTTATTATAGCGGAATATGGCCGGGTTGCGAGGCCACACGTTTTATCCACGCGCTCACGGCAGGATAGGCCGCAAGATCGAAGCCGCCTTCACCGGCGCAATGCGTGTAGCCGTAAAGCGCGATGTCGGCGATGGAATAATCCTCGCCCGCGAACCAAGCGTGTTTCGACAAATGCGTCTGCATGACGCCGAGCGCCGCATCGCCGCGCTTGCGCAGATCGGCCTCGTTGGCTTGCCGCGCGGCGCGCGCTTCCGGCGTTGCATATGTCAGAAGATAGCGCAGCACGGCCACATAAGGCTCGTGGCTATATTGCTCGAAGAACATCCATTGCATCATCTCGGCGCGCGCCCATTTGTCGGCGGGCTGATATTTCGTGCCTTCGCTCAAGTAAAAAAGGATCGCGTTGGATTCCGCCAGGCATCGTCCGTCATCGAATTCCAGCATCGGCACGCGCCCATTCGGATTCTTCGAAAGGAACGGCGTTTTACGCGTTTCCCCGTCATGCAATCCGTAATCGCGTAGCGTCAGCGGAATACCAAGCCGATGCGCGAGCAAACGCACTTTGTAGCAATTCCCCGACATGGGCATGTTGTGCAGGATCGGCATGACGTCCTCCTTTGCGTGGAGCAACGATGCACGATTCTTCTATGCGTTAGTTGCGATAGGGGTATGCGTTTCACTCTTATTGTCATGGCTCGCACTCCGGCGGGCCATGACACGGAGGTTTAGAGCTTCCTAATCACCCCACACGCCACGCGTGGTCCCGAATTGCCCGCGGGCTGGTTCGTGTAATCGTCGCCATTCGCATGCACGATGATCGACGCGCCGTCCTTGTCGAAGATCGTTTTCTTGCCCTTGCCCAGCGAGATCGCAGACGCGAGGATCGCCGCATGCAGCGTGCCGTCCGCGCCCGCATATTCGTTCGGCAGATCGCCCGCATGCGGTCCGCCCTTGCCGAAATAGCCATGCATCTTGGGCGTGGGCGAGAAATCCGGCCCTGCGTTCTCGAACTTCCTCTTCATATCGCACACGCCTGCCGAATGGATGTGGATCGCATGCGCGCCGGGCGTTAGCCCATGCACCTCGATCTCGATAAGTACGCCGTGGCTGCTCTGCGCGAATTTGGCGATGCCTATCTCGCGACCGTCGAGGCCCACGATCTTCGCCGCCGCCCGCACAAGGTGTTTCTCCCGCGCTACCGCCCCCGCAACCGGAATTGCGCACAGAAATGCGCATGCCAAAGCCCATACCCGCATATGAAATCCCCTCCGTTTGCGGCACTTTAGCCAACAGCCGGGAACTCTTGCAGGGGTTGCGCGCTTTCTTCGCAAGGCGCGTCGGGGGAGCAGGAGAAATGCCATGCGCTTTATGAATCTGACCGTCATCACATTGGCCGTAGCCGTCGCGTCATGCTTCTGCATGGCCTGGGCCGTGGAGGCGCAGGATGCGTCGGCTCCGCCCGCCCATCACGACCAGCCCGTGGC
>DATHQA010000267.1:0-2762 GCA_035483375.1 Rhizomicrobium sp.
CGCCGATATCGATTTCGATGCCGCCAATGTCGCGCAGGCGAAAGCGAGCGTCTCGATCAATATCGCAAGCGTCACATCGGGCGACGATGAATCGGATGCGAATTTGAAAGGCGCGCAGGGCTTCGATGCGGATCATTTCACGACGGCGAAATTCGTGACGACATCGATCCGCGCGAAAGGCGGCAACGCTTACGAAGCGACGGCCACGCTTTCGCTGCATGGTGTGAGCAAAACGATCACGCTGCCGTTCCAGCTTCAGTTCGCGGGCAACAGTGTCCACATGACGGGCGCCACCACGGTCATGCTCACGGATTTCGGCATCGGCGCGGGCCAATTCGCCTCCGACAATCCCGTCGCGCGCGCGGTGAAAGTGACCGTCGATCTGACGGCGGCGAAATCGCCTTAGAGCTGAACGGAATCATCCCCTCGATGTCATGGCCCGCACTCCGGCGGGCCATGACAAAATGGGAACGATCCCATTCAAACCAAATCGATTCTAATTCTCCAACACGCGTCCGCGGAGCGGATGCACGGTCGGCGTATTCGCCGCCACGTCGAGAAACTCCTTCACGAAAGCCGTGCGCGGCAGGCGTTTCAATTCTTCCGGCGGGCCATATTGTTCGATCTGGCCCTTGTTCATCACGGCCACGAGATCGGCGAGCGCGAACGCTTCGTCCTGGTCATGCGTGACGAAAATCGTCGTGAGGCCGAGGCGCTCATGCAGCGAGCGCAACCAATTGCGCAGATCCTTGCGAACCTTCGCATCGAGCGCACCGAACGGTTCGTCGAGCAGCAGCATGCGCGGCTCGATGGCGAGCGCGCGCGCAAGCGCCACGCGCTGGCGCTGTCCGCCGGAAAGCTGGCTCGGATAGCGTTTGCCCAATCCTTCAAGCTGCACAAGGCCGAGCAATTCTTCGACGCGGCGGTCGATCTCCGTTTTCGTGGGACGCGTCTTGCGCGGACGAATGGTGAGGCCGAACGCGATGTTCTGCGCCACGGTCATATGTTTGAACAACGCGTAATGCTGAAACACGAAACCGGCGCGGCGTTCGCGCGTGGGCACGCCGAGCCAGTTCAAATCGGCAAAGCGCACATCGCCATTATCGGGAAATTCGAGGCCGCCCAGAATGCGCAGCAGCGTCGTCTTGCCGGAGCCTGACGGCCCGAGCAGCGCCACAAACGCGCCTTGCGGTGCGGTGAAGCTCACGCCTTCCAGCGCGGGATAATTTCCGAATTTTTTGCGGATGCAATCGACGGCGAGAGACATGGTGTGCTCCATCAATGACGATGCGCGGCGGCGATCTCGTCAGCATAACGCCATTCCAGCAGCGTTTTGATGACGAGTGTAACAAGCGCGAGAAGCGCAAGCAGCGAGGCGACGGCGAACGCGCCCACGAATTGATAATCATTGTAGAGCGCTTCGATCTGAAGCGGCATCGTGTTGGTGAGGCCGCGGATATGTCCGCTGACGACGGCGACCGCGCCGAATTCGCCCATCGCGCGCGCATTGCACAACAGCACGCCGTAGAGCAGGCCCCATTTGATATTGGGAAGCGTCACATGGAAGAAGGTCTGGAAGCCCGATGCGCCGAGCGACACGGCGGCTTCTTCTTCGGTGCGGCCCTGATCGTCCATGAGCGGGATCAACTCGCGCGCGACGAACGGAAACGTCACAAATAGCGTCGCAAGCAGGATGCCGGGCAGGGCGAATATGATCTTGATGTCATGATCGCGCAGCCACGGTCCAAGCCAGCCCTGCATGCCGAAGATGAGGACATAGACGAGACCTGACACGACCGGCGAAACCGAGAACGGCACGTCGATGAGCGAGATAAGAAAATTCTTGCCCGGAAAATCGTGCTTCGTTACGACCCATGCGGCCGCAACGCCGAAGACCGCATTCATCGGCACGGCAATCGCAGCTACGACAAGCGTGAGCCAGATCGACGAAATCGAATCCGGTTCCTTCAACGCGTCCCATGCGGCCTTCACGCCATTCGCAAACGCGTTCGAGAACACGGTGATAAGCGGCAACAGCACGAACAGGCTGAAAAAACCGAGCGTCGCCAAAATGAAGGCGTAGCGGACAAGGGCGGAATCTTCTGTCGGTCTGCGCATGATCACCGCCGCGATGCCAGAAAGCTTTGGAACAGATTCAACGCGAAGATGATTGCGAAAGATGCCAGCAGCATGACAACGCCGATGGCGGTCGCGCCCGCGTAATCGAACTGCTCGAGCTTGATGACGATGAGAAGCGGCGCGATTTCCGAAACCATCGGCAGATTGCCCGCGATGAAGATAACCGAACCATATTCGCCGACCGCGCGCGCGAAGGACAGCGCGGTTCCCGTCACCAGCGCGGGCGCGAGCGCGGGCAGGATCACGCGCGCGAAAATCTGCATGCGACTTGCGCCAAGCGTGGATGCCGCTTCTTCGGCTTCAATGCCCATTTCCGCGATGACGGGCTCAAGCGTGCGCACGACAAACGGCAGGCCGACAAACACAAGCGCGACGACAACGCCAAGCGGCGTATAGGCGACCTTGAGATTGAACAGCGACATCAGCGGCGCGCCGAGCCATCCATTCGGTGCGTAGAGTGTAGAAAGCGCAATACCTGCAACCGCGGTCGGCAATGCGAACGGCAGATCGACAAGCGCATCGAGAAATTTCTTGAGCGGAAAATTGTAGCGCACAAGCGTCCACGCCACGATCACGCCGAACACCGAATTGATGACGGCTGCAATCGCCGCTGCGCCGAACGA
>DATHQA010000268.1:0-4536 GCA_035483375.1 Rhizomicrobium sp.
CGATATGCGGCGTGGCGATCACGTTATCGAGTTGCAGCAGCGGATGATTCGGATCGCGCAGCGGCTCCTCCTCGAACACATCGACCGCCGCCATGCCGGGTCGCCCGTCTTTAAGCGCCTGAACGAGTTCGCCGGGTGCAATGAGCGGCGCGCGGCTCGTGTTCACAAGGAGGGCCGAAGGCTTCATGCGTGAAAGGTCTTCGCGCGTGACGATGCCGCGCGTGGCATCGACAAGCCGCATGTGCAGAGAGAGCACGTCACAAGTCGCAAAGAATTCCTCTTTGCTCGCGGCCACGGCATAGCCGTCTGCGCAAGCACGTTCGCGCGATGCCTCGCGTGCCCAGACGAGAATGTTCATGCCGAACGCTTTGCCGTAGCCCGCAACGGTCGCGCCGATACGGCCATAACCGTAAATGCCGAGCGTCTTGCCGCGCAAAGTGTGGCCAACACCGGTTTGCCAGATACCTTGCTTCAATGCCGCGACCTGTTGCGGAAGCAGGCGCATGGCTGCGAGCACAAGCGCCCATGTCAGTTCGGCCGCGGCATAGGATGGCGTATCGGCGTGCATATTCGACGAAACAACGATGCCCAATCGCGTACAGGCATCGACATCGATATGCGGATAGACGCTGCGCTGGCTGATGAGTTTAAGGCGTGGCAGGTGTTCGAGCAGAGCGCTACGGATTTTTGTGCGTTCGCGGATCAGGACAAGGGCATCGGCATCCCGCAGCCATGCGGCGAGCGCATCAGTGTCCTGAACATGATCGTTCCAGATCGTGACGTTGTGGCCATCGAGCTTGCGGAAGCACTCCAGCGTGCGCAGCGTATCGAAATAATCGTCGAGGATGGTGACGTTCAACGCGTTCCTCAATAACGATAGTGATCCGGCTTGAACGGACCTTGCTGCGGCACACTGATATAATCGGATTGCTTCTGCGTCATCTCGGTGAGTTTCGCGCCGATCTTGGCGAGATGCAGCCGCGCCACTTTCTCATCGAGATGCTTCGGCAGCGTATAGACCTTCTTGCCGTATTTGCCGGGATTTCCGTACAGCTCCATCTGCGCGAGCGTCTGGTTCGTGAACGAGGCGCTCATCACGAAAGACGGATGGCCCATCGCATTGCCGAGGTTCACAAGCCGGCCTTCGGACAGAAGGATGATGCGCTTGCCGTTCGGGAATTCCACTTCATCGACCTGCGGCTTCACATTCGACCATTTGAAATTGCGCAAGCTCGCCACCTGAATCTCGGAATCGAAATGGCCGATATTGCAGACAATGGCGCGGTCCTTCATCGCGCGCATATGATCGAGCGTGAGAACATCCACATTGCCCGTCGCGGTGACGAAAATATCGGCGCGTGGCGCCGCATCATCCATCGTCGTGACTTCATAGCCTTCCATCGCGGCCTGCAGCGCGCAGATGGGATCGATCTCGCTTACCATCACACGGCAGCCAGCCTGACGCAGCGAAGCAGCGGAGCCCTTGCCGACATCGCCAAAGCCCGCAACCATCGCAACCTTGCCCGCCATCATCACATCGGTGCCGCGGCGAATGCCGTCCACCAGCGACTCGCGGCAACCGTAAAGATTGTCGAATTTCGATTTCGTCACGCTGTCGTTCACATTGATGGCGGGGAACAGCAATTTGCCGTCCTTCTCCATCTGATAGAGGCGATGCACACCGGTCGTCGTTTCTTCCGTCACGCCGCGAATGTTCTTCGCGATCTCGCCATACCAGCCGGGCTTCGATTTCAAGCGCTTTTTGATCGAGGCGAAAAACGCGATCTCTTCGTCGTTCTCCGCTTTATCGAGAAACGCCGTGTCGCCGTTTTCCGCGCGCAAGCCGTAATGCACGAGCAGCGTCGCATCGCCGCCATCGTCGAGGATCATGTTCGGCGTGCCGCCACCGGCCCATTCGAAAATACGATGCGTGTATTCCCAATAGTCTTCGAGACTTTCGCCCTTCACCGCGAACACGGGCGTACCGCCTGCCGCAATCGCCGCCGCAGCGTGATCCTGCGTCGAATAGATGTTACAAGAGGCCCAGCGTACATCCGCGCCGAGCGCCTTTAGCGTCTCGATAAGCACGGCGGTCTGGATCGTCATGTGCAGCGAGCCCGCGACGCGCGCCCCCTTGAGAGGTTTCACATGACCGAATTCTTCGCGCGTGGCCATAAGGCCGGGCATTTCGGTCTCGGCGATGGCAATTTCCTTGCGGCCCCAATCGGCGAGTGAAATGTCTTTGACGATGTAGTCGGTCATGAGGAGATCCTTTCGACGGCGCAGCGATATAGCAGCCGTGCCGCGTGTGAGCAAGTAGCATATAAAGAAATATGCATGTCTTTATTTATGTTAAGCTGCTGTTTCTTCTCGCGAAATTGGAACAGGAAATTTCTCATGCGCCTTCCACCGGTTTCAGGTGCGGATGATAAGCGAGGCCGAGGGCACCGTTGATAGAGCGGGGACAGAAGGAACTTTTTCCGGTTATGCCGTTGGTTTGATTTGGTCTGGATATCAATTGCGCGGGGATATGAGTGGTTTCACCTGGGTGGCCCGCACTCCGGCGGGCCATGACAATGTGAGTTTAGAGCGGTTTTGCTTTGAGCTTATCCAAATTTCCGTCATGGCCGGATTTAATCCGGCCATCCATCCGGCGTATGTCCATACGTCGGAACGACTCTCTTGCGTTCGCCGACGCGAATGCGATGGATGGCAGGGTCAAGCCCTGCCATGACGGTTGAGATCCATTCAATCCGAATCGGCTCTAATCTTCCCCGAACTTCACTTCGATGAGTGCCAGAATCGCGGTCATCGCTTCATCGGCATCGGGGCCTTCGGCGACGATCTCGATCTCGCTGCCCATGCTGGCTGCGAGCATCATGAGGCCCATGATCGAAACGGCTTCGACGTTTTGTCCGTCCTTCGCGACCGTGATGTGCGATTTGAATCGCGACGCCGCTTCCACGAGCTTTGCGGAAGCGCGCGCATGCAGACCACGTTTGTTCGGGATCCTGGCGACGGCGGACCGCCGCGAGGGCGGGCTCATGCGCTCGGCACTCCGGCGAGATCGGCGGAGCCTGCGCGCATATATTTGCGGCCCGCTTCGATGGCTTCTTTCACCGCCTGTTCGAGCGGCAGCTTCGCGCGCACATCCACAAGCTTGATGAGGCTCGGCAGGTTCACGCCCGCAAGCACTTCGATCTTGCTGCGGTCGAGCAGTGTGAGCGCGAGATTGCATGGCGTGCCGCCGAACATATCCGTCGCAAGCACGACGCCGCGTCCGAGATCGACCGACTTCGCCGCGGCCGCGATCTCGCGCTGGCGTCGTTCGATGTCGTCCTCCGGCCCGATGCACACGGCGCGCAAATGCGTTTGCGGGCCTACCATGTGCTCCATCGCGGAAATGAATTCCTGCGCCAGACGCCCATGTGTAACGATGACGATGCCGATCATAGAGGTTCAGGTTTTGGTTGGGGTGGCGGACCATAGCAAGGTTCGGTTCCAAAGAAACCAGCTAAGTTTTCTTGACTTCCTCGCGGAAGCGGTTTCTGGCAAAGGCTGCCGCGGCTGCCGCGATTTTCGCGGGTAAAGCGGCGCCGGGCGCCTGCGTGATAAGCGCCGGACGGGCGGCCTGCGGCAATTTCACCGGCGCATCATAGAAAGCGCGTTCAGGCAGGCGCGCAATTTTCGTGTTCACAAGACGCACGACAAGCGTGATACGTGCTTCGCGTTTGTGGGGCAATCTCACAACGCCGATGCCGCGCAATTCGATAAGGCCTGCCAGCGTTTTCGGCGCCCGCGCGATGAGTTTGCCCCTACGCGCGGACAATTCCACACGGTCGTCGGCAACGAGCACCGCGCCTTGCGCGATGAGTTGCAGCACGAGTTCGGATTTGCCGGCGCCGCTTTCACCGAGAATGAGAATCCCCGCATCGCGCGGTGCACCGAACGCGGCACCCGCACGGCCGAGCGCGACGCAGCTTGCGTGGATCGTCTTCATCGCGGATTCCTGATCGGCAGCATGACCGTGAAACGTGCGCCGATTGTCTTGCCGTCCGGGTCTTGCCGGTTCTCCGCATAGATGCTGCCGCCGACACTGATCACGATTTGCCGCGCAATCGAAAGGCCAAGGCCGGAATTCGTACCGAAATCATGGCCGGGCGGCCGTTCGGTATAGAAACGTTCGAATATCGTCTCCAGATTGTCCGGCGGAATGCCGGGGCCTTCGTCATCCACCGTGATGCGCGCACGCTTTCCCTCCGCCACCGCGGCGATCTTCACCGTGCCGCCTTCGGGACTGAACGAAACCGCATTGTCGATGAGATTGCGGAACACTTGGCCCAGCCGTTCGTCGCGACCGAGCACGATGGCGTTTCGCGGCAGATTGAGATCGAGCACGATATGCGCCGAGGTCGGTTCTTCGGAGAAGCGGTAGACTTCCACGATCGTTTCCAGCAGATGCACAAGCGCCACGGGCTCGGAATGCTCGCGGCTCATTTCGGCATCGACGCGGGAGGCATCGGAAATATCGGAGAT
>DATHQA010000269.1:0-2048 GCA_035483375.1 Rhizomicrobium sp.
CGCGTGACATCGTAGAGAAACCCCGGCCGGTCGAGGCCTTCCACTTCAACGACGGTGGCGATGGCCGATGCTTCATTGTCGAACACGATGCGCGGTTCCACGCGGAATGCATTGGCTCTGCGCTTGGCGTTTCTGCGTTTGGCGAGTTCGTCGCGCAGATAAAGCGTGCCCGCCAGCGTCTGCGTGATGCTTTCGCGCAGGCGTGCGATGCGCGCGGCATCGCCGAAGGGCCCGCCTTCCGCATCCTGCACGGAGAATACGTCGAGTGCGAAACCGTCCGTCGTCGTGAACGCTTTTGCGTCGACGATGGAACCGCCGGACACCGCAACCGCGCCTGCGAGCTGCGAGAACAGGCCCGGATGATCGGGCGTGTAGATGGCGACATCGGTGATGGCGCGGAACGCATTGCTTTCCGCCGCCATGGTGAAAAGCTCTTTGCGCGAATCCGCATCCGCCAGCATGCGGACATGGCGTTCATGCGCGGGCGCATCGAAGGCAAGCCAATAGGAATCGTAATGCCGCGCAATCGCGCGTTCGCGCTCGGCCTCCGGCATGTCGGCGAGACGCAGGCGCAACGATTCCTTTGCGTCGCGCACACGCGCGCCGCGCGCGGGCGTGGAGTCGCCGCCGGACATGAGGCTTTCGGCCTCATAATAAAGTTCACGTAAAAGTTGGCCTTTCCAGCCGTTCCACACGCCAGGACCGACCGCGCGGATATCGGCGACGGTGAGCACAAGCAACAGACGCAGCATCTCCGGCGATTGCACCTGATCGATGAAATGCTTGACTGTTTTGGGATCGGAGATGTCGCGTTTCTGTGCCGTGTCGCTCATCACGAGGTGATTGCGCACGAGCCACGACACCGCATCGATATCGGGCGCCGAAAGGCCGAGCCGCTTGCATAGCGATTCCGCAATCGCCGCACCGACATCGGAATGATCGCCGGGCAGGCCTTTAGCTATATCGTGCATGAGGATCGCGCAATAAAGCGCGTCGCGCGATTGTATGCGTTTGATCACATCGGTAGAGACCGGATGGTCGGTCTTCAACTCGCCGCGCTCGATGGCCGCAACATTGCCGACCGCACGGATGAGATGCTCGTCCACCGTGAAATGGTGATACATGTTGAATTGCATGAGGCCCACAACGCGGCCGAATTCCGGCACGAAGCGGCCGAACACGCCGGATTCGTTGAGGCGGCGCAGCGTTTTTTCGGGATCGCGTTTGGATGAAAGAATGTCGAGGAACAAACGGTTCGCCACCGGATCGTTGCGCACGTCATCGGTGATGAGATCGAGCGAGCGCGTAATCGTGCGCAGCGCCGCGGGATGCACGCCCACATCTTTCTCGTCCGCGAGCTTGAAAATGCGCAGCATGTTCACGGGATCGCGCGTGAACGCATTGGCGCGCGCGTTGAGGCGGCCATTGTCGGCGAAGAAATCTTCCTCGCCGGAACGGGGTTTGAGGAAACCGGGCAACAGCCGCGCGAAGGAACGCCTGGGCTTGCGATTCTGCACTTCGAGGGCCGCGCAGAAAATGCGCGTGAGATCGCCCACATCCTTCGCCACGAGAAAATATTCGCGCATGAAGCGTTCGACGGCACGCTGCGAATTGCTTTCATCGGTGAAGCCCATGCGCCGCGCAATTTCGGGCTGCGCATCGAACGACAGGCGCTCCTCCGCGCGTCCGACGTGATAATGCAGATGCACGCGCACATTCCACAGGAACATGTCCGCTTTCTGGAAAATCTTGTATTCGTCGAGCGTGAAGACATTGTGCTGCACGAGATCGACGGCATCTTCGACGTGATAGAGATATTTGCCGATCCAGTAGAGCGTTTGCAGATCGCGCAATCCGCCTTTGCCTTCTTTCACATCGGGTTCGACGAGATAGCGGCTTTCGCCTTGACGCCGGTGGCGCGTGTCGCGTTCGGCAAGCTTGGCTTCCACGAAATTCGTGGCGGTTGCACCTTGCGCTTCGGCCCAGAACGCCTTTCGAAGATCCGCATAAAGCTGCGGATCGCCCCACAGGAACCGCGCCTCCAGCAA
>DATHQA010000270.1:0-6032 GCA_035483375.1 Rhizomicrobium sp.
CCATGCGGAAAATGATGAGCGTGAAAAAACACAGCGCGGCGATCACGGCAACCGCCAGCAACGCGATGCTCATTTTTTTGCTCAGCGATCCGCTCACCCATCCCACAAGCGTCACGCCGGCCGCGAACAACAGAACGAACAGGCCGAGCAACAGCGCGAACACGACAATCGCGCCGAGCAATCGCCACACGGGCGTATCGAAACTGAAATAGTAGTTCGCGCCCGGCGCGCGCAGGCCCAGCGCCAATTCCGCCACGGCCTGATACGCCATCGCGGAAAGCAGCAGGCTCGCGATGCCGCCGAACAATCCCCACGCCGCCACGCTCATGGATTGCGCGGGCGTGAGATCGCTTGCATCCGGCGCGGGCATTCCCAATGCGCGCGGCAGGAAACTGAGCAGCGCGAGAATGACCATCGGCAGCCAGATCAGCGCGATGATCGCGCCCAGATGGCTGAACGTGAAGGCATAGGCATAACGGATGGTCTTGCCGACCGGAATTTTAGCCATGTTCGCTCCCATCGGCGCGCGGCCAATCTAAAGAAGCCGATTTGCGGCGGCAATCGCGCCCGTGACGCCACCGTCATGCCGGGCTAGAGTGCAAAAAACAGGTGGGAGAGAGACATGGCCTTTGCGGAATATGCAAATTATGACGGCATGGGACTGGCCGAATTGGTCGCCGCCAAGAAGATCGGTGCCGCCGAATTGATGGACGAAGCCATTGGCCGGGCCGAAGCGCTGAACCCAAAGCTTAACGCCGTCATCTTCAAAGATTATGACCGCGCCCGCGCGGCCGCCGCCAATGTGTCCTCGACAGGCAAATTCGCGGGCGTGCCGTTCCTGCTGAAAGACATTTTCGGCATGGCGGAAGGCATGCCCACACGCCAGGCTGCGCGCTTCATTCCGCCCATTCCGTGGTTTCAGGATTCCACGCTTGTCGCGCGCTTCAAGGCGTCGGGCCTCATTCCATTCGGCAAGACGAATGTGCCGGAATTCGGTCTCGTGCCGACGACGGAATCGAAGCTCTACGGTGCCGCGCATAACCCATGGAATCTCGAACATTCCACGGGCGGTTCGTCGGGCGGATCGGCTGCGGCGGTCGCCGCGGGCATTGTGCCGCTCGCACATGCCAATGATGGCGGCGGATCGATCCGCATTCCCGCTTCGTGTTGCGGTCTTGTCGGGTTGAAGCCCACGCGCGGGCGCATCAGTGCGGGCCCGGATTTCGGCGAATTCGTCGATGGGCTTGCCGTCGATCTCGTCGTTTCACGCAGCGTGCGCGATACGGCAGCGGCGCTCGATGCCGTCGGCGGCGCAGTGCAAGGCGATCCATATTGGTCGCCGCCTGCGCCTGCATCTTATCTCGAATCCGCGTCGCACGAGCCCAAGAAACTGCGCATTGCCTTCGCGACGAAAAAACTCGATGGCGGCAAATTGCATGAGGACTGCGTCGCAGCGGTGAAGCACGCCGCCGCTTTGTGCGCCGATCTCGGACATATTGTCGAGGAAGCTTCGCCGCCGCTCGATCAGGCGACGCTTATTCCGGCATTCATGGCGCTTTGGTGCGGCAACCTCGCGGCGGGCATTGACATGGTTGCGATGCTCACGGGGCAGAAAGCGACGGAAGATCAATTCGAAGGTCTCACCTGGGGCCTGTACGAAGCGGGCAAGCATGTGACGGCGAGCCAATACCTCATGGCGAAAGGGCAGATGCAGCAATCTGCGCGCATGGGAGCTAAATTCCATGAGACTTATGACATGTGGCTCACGCCGACGCTGGGCCTGCCGCCCGTCAAGCTCGGCACGTTCGACATGGAAGAACGCGATCCCGTGAAGAGCTTCGCGCCGCTTATCGATTACGTGCCTTACACCGCGATGCAGAATGTGACGGGCCAGCCTGCGATCAACATGCCGCTTTATTGGAACCGCGACGATCTGCCTATCGGCGTGCAATTCGTCGGTCGTTTCGGCGATGAGGAGACATTGCTCAAGCTGGCCGCGCAACTCGAAATGGCGGCGCCGTGGCGCGAGCAATACAAGAAAATCAAGCTTTGACGCGCATCCACATCATCGGCGGTGGCCTTGCGGGAAGCGAGGCTGCCTGGGCTGCGGCGCGTGCAGGCTGCGATGTCGCGCTGCATGAAATGCGTCCCGTTCGCGGCACCGATGCACATGTCACCGATGGTTTGGCGGAGCTTGTATGCTCCAATTCGTTCCGCTCCGACGATTGGGAGAACAACGCGGTCGGTCTGCTGCATGAGGAGATGCGCCATTGCGGTTCGCTTGTGATGCAGGCGGCGGCAGAACACAAATTGCCTGCGGGCGGCGCGTTAGCGGTTGACCGTGTAGGATTTTCGCAAAGCGTGACGCGCGCGCTTGAGGCGCATCCGCGCATTGAGATTGTCCGCGAAGAGATCACCGATATTCCCGATTGGGAAAATATTATTATCGCGACGGGGCCGCTGACCTCGCCCGCATTGGCGGACTTCATTCGCATGCGCACGGGCGAAGACTCGCTTGCGTTCTTCGACGCGATAGCACCCGTCGTGCATCGCGAGTCCATCGATCTCGATGTCGCATGGTTCCAGTCGCGCTACGACAAGGGCGAAGGCGCCGATTATCTCAATTGCCCGTTGGACGAGGCGCAATATCGCGCCTTCGTCGAAGCTTTGCTCGCGGGCGAGAAGACCGAATTCAAGGAATGGGAAAAATCGACGCCCTATTTCGAAGGGTGCCTGCCCATTGAGGTGATGGCGTCGCGCGGCGTGCAGACATTGGCGTTCGGCCCTATGAAGCCCGTGGGCCTGCGCGATCCGCGCAAGGATTCGCGGCCCTACGCCGTCGTGCAATTGCGGCAGGACAATGCGCTCGGCACGCTGTGGAACATGGTGGGCTTCCAGACCAAGCTCAAACATGGCGAGCAGACGCGCATCTTCCGCATGATTCCGGGTTTGGAGAACGCGCAATTCGCGCGTCTTGGCGGCTTGCATCGCAACACGTTCATCAATTCGCCGCGTTTGCTGGATCGGCAATTGCGGTTGAAAGCCGAACCGCGTTTGCGTTTCGCGGGACAGATCACGGGCGTCGAGGGTTATGTCGAAAGTGCCGCCATCGGCATGCTGGCGGGCCGCTTCGCAAGCGCGGAGTTGCGCGGCGAGGAAACGATATTGCCGCCGCCGACAACCGCATTCGGTGCGTTGCTTGGGCATATCACGGGCGGCGCGGACGCAAAGACGTTTCAGCCCATGAACGTGAATTTCGGCCTGTTCCCGGAATTGAAAGCACGCGGCAAGGATCGCAAGAAGATGATGGCCCATCGCGCGATTGCGGATTTGGAAGCATGGCTGCGGCCGAAATCTCAAGCGGCAGAATGATTTTATTTATTCGTCATGGCCGGATTTAATCCGGCCATCCATCCGGCGCATGTCTATGCGTCGGATAGACTCTTTTGCGTTCGCCGACGCGAACGCGATGGATGGGCGGGTCAAGCCCGCCCATGACGATCGGGGTTTATATCCTCCCCTTCGTCGCCGCACTGAGCAGCGCCCATTGCAGGCGATGTGTCGCGACATCGGCGGGATCGCGGAATGCATTGAAACGCGGTTTTGTCACGCGCTTCAGATATAGCGGCACAAGCGATGCGGGCAGAAACGCCGGCAATGCTTTGCCCGGTTTGCCGAAGGCGCGCGCGGCGTTGAGTTTTTCTTTTGCTTTCAACGCGACCTGATGCATGACGGCTTTGAGTTTCTCGCCGCCGCGGCCAGCGAAGATTTCCTCCGGCGAAAGATCGAGTGCGTTCAACAAATCTATTGGCAGATAGACTTTGTTGCGCGAGGCATGAAACGGAATCGCGCGCAAAACTCCGGCAAGCGCATAGGCGATGCCCGCTTCGCGTGCCTGCGCATCACGCCCATCGCCCGCGACGAGCACGCGCGCGGCAAGTTTCATAAGGGAGCCGGAGGTCGCTTCCGCGTAAGTTTCGAGGGCGGCAAAATCGGCGAATATATCGACCGAGAAATCGTAACCGCGCGCATCGATCATCGCATCGAACAATTCCTGCGGCAGATTGACGGCCGCAAACACTTCCGACAAGGCCCGCGCCACATCGTGATTGCGAGGATGCCCTTCGCGCGCAGCCTCGATCGTTTCGCGCCACCATTGCAGGCGGATTTCGCCCATCATGGGCTCACGCACGCTTTCACCGACACGCGCGATTTCATGGTTGAACGCATAAAGCGCGAACAGGAATCCGCGTTTCTCCTTCGGCGCGAACAAGGCTGAGAAATAGCGCGGCGGATCCACGCGCCGCACATGCGCCTCGCAGGCGGCCAGCGCGCTCAACGCAAAAGAGCCGCACGGTTTCCCGCGCGGCTCACCTTGGTTTTTCGCGCAATCTGACGCGAACCGCTACACTCTTCGCGGGATTGCGCTCTATGCAAACAGATGCGTCGCTCCCACCATGCAGAACAGCATCGGAATGGAAAGCAGCGTGTTGATGCGGCTGAACTGACCCGCCGTTTTCGCGGACGCCGCTTTCGCCTCCTTCGACAGATCGGGATATTTGCCGTCGATATTGAGCGCTTTCTGCTGGTTCGGCCAGATTATGAACCACACATTGAACCACATGATCGTACCGAGCCACATGCCGATGCCGATGATGATATCTTTCTCATCGGTGAAGCCTTCGATGCCGTCGAGCGTGTAGGCCTGAAGCAGATAGCCGTTCATCCACGCGAGCGCGATGCCGAGGATGATCGTCGCCATGGCCGCCCAGCGGAACCAGAACAAGGCCGCCGGCGTGATGAAGCGGCCAAGCGCGGGTTTCAGATCGTCGGGAATCTTCGGCATGGTCGGCGTGGAGACGAAATTGAAATACCACAGCAAGCCGATCCACATCACGCCCGAGGCCACATGCAGCCAGCGCAGCAGGAACGGCCAGAACACGAAGGCGTTGAAATCCGCGCCCTGCATTTTCCAATGCAGCACAAACACAAGCCCCGCGAGCACAAAGCCCGCGATCACGACATTGCGTAGATTGCCCAGAAAGGCGGCCATGATTCTCCCCGTTTTTGAGTCTGGCTGCAGTTTAGCGCTGCCGACCCTAGATGGCGAGACGTTTGGGCCTGCGGATATTGAGCCAGGCGATCACGATAAGCCGCGTCACCATCACCGCCGTGAAGAAGGACGTGACGATGCCCACGCCGAGCGTGACGGCAAAGCCACGCACGGGGCCCGAACCGAGCTGGAACAGGATGAGCGAAGCGATGAGATGGGTCATGTTCGCGTCCACGATGGTCGCCATGGCGCGGCGGAAGCCCGCATCGATGGAAGCGATCATGGTACGGCCATTGCGCTGTTCTTCGCGGATACGCTCATAGATCAAGACATTGGCGTCCACGGCCATGCCCATGGTGAGCACGATGCCCGCGATGCCGGGCAGCGTCAGCGTCGCATTGAACAGCGTCAGTGCCGCCATGAGCAGCACGATATTGAGCGCCAGTGCGATATCGGCGAAAAAGCCGAACAGCCCGTAACGCGCCACCATGAACAGCGCCACAAGGATGAGCCCCGCAAGCGCCGAATAACGCCCCGCCTTCACCGAATCCGCGCCAAGCTCGGCGCCGACCGTACGCTCCTCGATCACCTTAAGCGGCGCAGGCAGCGCGCCCGCGCGCAGCAGCGCCGACAGATCGGCAGCACTTTGCGACGTGAAATTGCCGGAGATTTCGCCGGACCCGCCAAGGATCGGCTCGCGGATCACGGGCGCGGAAATCACCTTCTTGTCGAGCACGATGGCGAAGCGGCGGTTCACATTGTCCTTTGTCACATCGCCGAATTCGCGCGCGCCGACCGTGTCGAAGCGGAACGTGACGACCACTTCATTGCTCTGTTGGTTCGTCGTCCAGCCCGCATTGGAAAGGCGATTGCCGTCCACCATGACGCGGCGCTGCACGACGACGGGCGGTTGCGGCGCGTTGTTCGGCCCGTTTTCTTGCGGCAACACTTCGTCGCCGATGGGTACGATACCCTTCAT
>DATHQA010000271.1:0-3120 GCA_035483375.1 Rhizomicrobium sp.
GCCCCACGCTCATCATCACCGCGCGCGAATTGGACATGAATGCCATCGCGCGCCGCCGCGACAACGGCATCAAGGTCGTCACGCGGCCGGATGAGCGCTGGGGCCGCTGCGATATCAAGACGACACAGCTTCTCGCGAATCTGCTCGCCAAGAGCGAGGCGCGCCAATCCGGCGCCTATGAGGCCTGGCTCGTAGACCGTGACGGCTTCATCACCGAAGGCACGTCGACCAGCGCCTGGATCGTCAATGCGGAGGGACAGGTCGTCACGCGCAACCTGAGCCATGTGATCCTGCCCGGCGTCACGCGCCGCGTGATCCTTGAAGCCGCGTCCAAAGAGCAGATTCGCTTCGACGAGCGCCCCTTCACGCCGGAAGAGGCCCGCGCCGCCCGCGAGGCGTTCATTTCTTCGGCAACAGGTGCTGCGATTCCGGTCACCGCCATCGACGGCCACCCCATCGGCGACGGCAAGCCCGGTCCCATCACCCGGCGCATACAAGAAATCTATGCGCACCATGCAGAAATCGCGCAGTAATTGTTCCGTAAGCCCTTTCGCACACGCAGCAAAACGCCTTATGCTGGACTCGCTCCCATAAGAGGGGCGTGGAGCAGACCATGAGCGAAAAACAACAAAATCTGCAGGACACGTTTCTGAATGCCGTGCGTAAGAGCAAGGCTGCGGTGACGATATTCCTCGTCAACGGCGTGAAACTGCAAGGCAACATCACTTGGTTCGACAATTTTTGCGTACTTCTGCGCCGGGACGGGCAACCGCAGCTCGTCTACAAGCACGCGATCTCGACCGTGATGCCGCTGGGTCCGATCCAGCTTCAGGAAGTCGAACCCGCAACCGCGGAAATCGCCTGAACGATCGGCATAAAAGCGGGCGAGGGCGCAAGGCGTTCGTCGTCCATGTCGAACCGAAGCAGCGCGTGCGCGTGGATGGCGGCCGCGATGCGACGGCACGGCTCGAGGAGGCTGTCGGCCTGACCGCCGCCATCGGACTCGACGTCATCGCAGCCCATATCGTGATGCTCGCGCGCGCCACGCCCGCCACACTCATCGGCAGCGGCAAGGTGAACGAGATCGCGAGCGAAGCGCGCGCGATGGAGCCCGAAGTCATCATCGTCAACGCGAATGTTTCGCCCGTGCAGCAGCGCAATCTCGAAAAAGCGTGGGGCACGAAAGTGCTCGACCGCACGGCACTCATTCTCGAAATCTTCGGCGAGCGCGCGCAGACGCGGGAAGGCCGCCTGCAGGTCGAGCTTGCGCATCTCACCTATCAGCGCAGCCGCCTCGTGCGGTCATGGACTCACTTGGAGCGCCAACGCGGCGGCTTCGGCTTTCTTGGCGGCCCCGGCGAAACGCAGATCGAAACAGACCGCCGTCTCATCGGCGAGCGCATTGTGAAGATCAAGAAGGAGCTGGAGCAGGTCAAACGTACGCGTGGTCTGCATCGCAAGGCGCGCAAGCGCGTGCCGTTCCCGGTGGTAGCGCTGGTCGGCTACACAAATGCGGGCAAATCCACGCTGTTCAATGCGCTCACGAAATCAGAGGTGCTCGCGAAGGATTTGTTGTTCGCGACGCTCGATCCCACGATGCGGGGACTGAAGCTGCCCGGCGGGCGGCGTGCGATTCTCTCCGACACGGTGGGCTTCATCGCCGATCTACCCGTCGAGCTTGTCGCTGCGTTCCGCGCCACGCTGGAAGAGGTGCTTGAGGCGGAGATCATCGTCCATGTCCGCGACGCCGCCCATCCCGAAACCGATGACCAGCGCCGGGATGTGCTGAAGGTGCTCGGCGAGCTTGGCATCGACCCCGAGGGCGAGCGTCCCATTCTCGAAATTCTCAATAAAATCGACCTGTTAGAAGACGATATTCGCAAACGACTTCTGGCGCGCAGCGAGGTGGGGGCGCTGTCCGCTGTCTCGGCGCTGACGGGCGAGGGTCTCGACCTGCTGCTTCAGCGCTTTGCCGACGGCCTTGGGCAGGACGAAAACATGGTGCGGTTGCGCCTGCCAACATCGGACGGCGAAGGCCTCGCCTGGGCCTATCGCCATGCCCGCGTGCTGAAGCGCCGCGAAGCCCGCGACCGCATCGAACTGACGCTTTCCATCGATCCAGCAGAGATGGAACGGTTCAAAAGCCGCTTCGACGAAAAGCAAATAAAGCCAGCGTATTGACGCCCCCCCTTTCACGCAGAAATTCAACACCAAACCCCAATTGTCATGGCCCGCCGGAGTGCGGGCCGCCCAGGTGGCGTTGGTTTGCTGTAGAAGAACCGTCTCAGCCCCGTTTTCGGAAAGTCGAACAGGTTTCAGCTGGGTTGCCCGCACTCCGGCGGGCCATGACAGCGAGGGGCGGATTATTCGCTTTTCTTCGCCGCCTGCCACAACGCTTCCATCTCTTCGAGCGAGGCCTCGGCGGTCGTGCGGCCCTGGGCGGCTAGCGCGCCTTCGATGAACCCGAAGCGCCGCGTGAATTTTGCATTGGCGGCGCGCAGCGCGGCTTCGGGATCGACCTTCAGATGCCGCGCCAGATTGGCGACGGCGAAGAGCAGGTCGCCCATTTCCTCCTCAAGCTTCGCCGCAGGCGCGCCTTCGGCCTGTGCCTCGGCGATTTCGGCAGCTTCCTCCGCGATTTTCTCCACGACCAGCCGCGCAGAATCCCAATCGAAACCGACGCTTGCGGCGCGCTTCTGAAGCTTCAGCGCACGCAGCAATGCAGGTAGGGCGCGCGGCACATCGTCAAGCAAGCCCGTCCCGCGCACGCCGCGCTCCCGCTTTTTGTGTTCCTCCCAGGCGATGGTCTGCGCCTCAGCACTAGCGACCGACGCACCGTGGCCGAACACATGCGGATGCCGTCGCACCCTCTTGTCCACGATGGCGGCCACGACGTCGCCGAATGCGAACAGCCGGGCTTCCTCGGCCATGCGCGCGTGAAACACGACCTGAAGCAGCAGATCGCCAAGTTCGTCCTTCAGCGCGGGCCAATCGCAGTCTTCGATCGCGCCGGCGACCTCATAGGCTTCCTCGATCGTGTAAGGCGCGATCGACTTGAAATCCTGTTCGACATCCCAAGGACAACCGGTCTCGCGGTCGCGTAATCGGGCCATGATGACC
>DATHQA010000272.1:0-6470 GCA_035483375.1 Rhizomicrobium sp.
ATCGACGATCTTGCCTTTGCCTTCGTCACCCCACTGGGCGCCGATCACCGCGACGTTGGACATATCCCGTACCCGAATTTGAAAGCGACCAACCGGCTTGCCAAACCGTAGCTCGCGGCAACCAGCCCGCCTTCGCAACTAACGTGCTTCGGCGCGGCAGCCTTCTCTCGCGTTGCGAGCGAAGGCTGGTGGCCAGTTATAGCGTGATTTCCGGGGTGTCGTCGCGCGATTTCGCCGCGCCGGGGTTAGAGGGATGCGGCCCTGCGCATCATCGCGGGCACGATGATCCGGTGCAGCGGCTTGACGGGCAGGAAATAAAGCCGCCCCAGCCAATTGTGCAGCTTCACGGCGGTGACAACGCAAAATTCGGCCGGCGTACCCATGCGCTGGATCGAGACGCGGAAATCCAGATGCCGGTCATCCACGCCGAACAGGAGTTGATCGTTATCGGCGGCGAGGACTTTGAGCGGCGATCGCGCATTTTCGCCGCGCTTGCGTGTGACCCCATCCCCAATCATGTGTTTGGCCTTCTTGAGCCCCACAAGCGAAACAATGCGGTCGCGCAACTCGGTGAGAAATTTTATCCAGCCCGGCGGATTGGCGAACATCGCGCGCGCATAATCCTCCGGCGACATGCCTTCCGGCGCGCGCACGACATAGGCGTCGGCGTAGGTGACGGGCGAAAGCGCATGCGTGGCGAGTGCATTTTCTGGAACCGCAGACTTGCGGACGAGTGACATGAGGAATTCCCTTTCACGACTTTCGTTTCCACGGCTTGGCAGAGCCGTAGCTCGCGGCAACTAGCCCGCTTTCGCCCTGTGAGCTTCAGCGTGGCATCCTTCGCACGCTATCGCGAGCGAAGGATGGAGCGGGCGAAGGGAATCGAACTCTCGTCAGCAGCTTGGGAAGCGCGAGCTTTTCCAGCATATTCAACGTGCTCATTGCAAAACCTATAATTTATCACACCAGCGGGATCAACCGGTTACCTAACGCCGCTGCCAGCAATCAAATCAAGTAAAAATCTCAATATTCATTCAGTCATTGTAAATAACGTCACGAAACGTCCTCCGAATACTTGATGTAAAAGTGTTAAGTTCAGCATCATCTCTAAATAGGAAGGACTGATCATGGCTGTGCAATCACAAGGGCGATTGACTTTGACGAGTGGAACTCCGTATTTGGCGAGCGATGTAACCAGCGCAACTACAGTGTATTTCACCCCGGCGCTCGGAAATGAAGTGCCGATTTGGAACGGCGCAGTGTTCACGAGCACACCGTTCTCGGAAGTATCGCAGGCCTTGAGCGATACAACGTATAGCCCGGCGGCGGCGGCGGCCAGTTCTCTGTACGATATGTTCGTATGGACTAGCGGCGGTGCCGTTATCGTTTCCCGTGGCCCTGCGTGGTCCAGCGCAACGTCTCGCGGAACTGGTGCTGGCACCACCGAACTGCAATTCGTAAATGGTGTTTACACCAATAAGAACGCGATCACGAATGGACCTGCTGCGGGTTACGGAACCTACGTCGGAACGATCTCGACAGATGCCTCGACGACGCTAAATATGATGTTTGCCCCTGCCGCCGCCTCGGGAGGCAGCGATAATCGTCTTGATGTGTGGAATATGTATAATCGAAGCTTGGTTAGTTCGAGAAACATCGACTCCAAGACAACGTGGACTTACACGACGGAGACTTGGCGAGCGAAAGACGGAAGCTCAGGTAACGCCTGCACTTTTGTGCTTGGGATGCCCGACGTTATGGTTCAGGCCGACAATCATGGAAACGCAGACTCTTCTACTTCCAATGGCCAAGCGTACGGAATTGGTCTCGATAGCACTTCCGCAAATCATGCTGACACGGGTTTTGAGTGGACTTGTGTTAACAGCGGCAAGTTCCAGGGCGATAACGCTTTTTGGTCGGGATTGCCGGGTCTCGGATCGCACTATTTGTGCCCCTTGGAGATAGCGCAAACGGGCGGTACGGCCACATGGTTCGGTACCGGAACCGCGTCCGGACTACATCTCTGGGGCAATAGCGTGTTCAGAATTATCCTGCCAATGTGAGGTATGATTTTTCTTGGAATGTAACGCTATAGGTGCACGTCTTTGCGGTGGTTCGGAAGCCTCGGCAAAGGCGGTCGCGTTCTCAATAGCAACCGTCTCGCATCAAATTCGCTACGAGAGCTATACGAGAGATCAAAAGTCGCCGAACAATCGGTGCGGCAATTGAAACACATGTCTTTTTTGCCTTAATAATTTCTAAATTGTGCGCGGCTATGAAGTCCTAAAGAGGCGACCTCATGGGCGCAGCGTCAGCTGAAACAGTGATCGAGTGGCAGGGGCACCACGGGCCGCTCCTGGCCCATGTCAAAGGATACGATATCCTTGACTGTTGCGCTTGCGGATTTCGTCACGCCGTACCGCTGCCGGACGCCCGTGCGCTCGAACAATCCTACCGCGAAAATTATTACGCCGAAGAAAAGCCGACATTCCTGAATCACGCCGCCGAAGACCAAGCGTGGGCCGAGCTTGCGCAAACGGACAGGCTGGAGATTTTTGAGCGAATTTTGGAACCAGCGCGGCGTACGCTCCTGGACATAGGGTCCGGTCCAGGCTTTTTCTTGAAAACCGCGCAAGAGCGTGGTTGGGATGTTATGGGCATTGAACCTTCGCGCCAAGCCACTGCGCATGCACGCGAACTTGGTGTTCACGTCGTCGAAGGATTTTTCAACGCGGAAAGTGCGGGGACGATCGGCCATTTCGAAGTTGTTCACATGAACAACGTTCTTGAGCATATCCCCGATCCGATTGCGCTTGTTGGCGTCGCGCGCAGTCTTATCAAGCCTGGCGGCATCATCTGCATCAATGTCCCAAACGATTTCTCGCCATTTCAGCTCGCCGCCAGCGCTGCGAACGATACTCGGCAGTGGTGGCTTGCCCCTCCGCATCATCTAAACTATTTCGACTTCGCCTCCTTGGCGGCATTGGTAGAACGTTTGGGAATGACTGTCGTTGAGCGTACGACTAGCTTCCCGATGGAAGCTTTTGTGATGATGGGTGAGAATTATATCGACGACCCGGTTCTCGGGCGTGCGTGTCATGCCAAGCGCAAGAATTTCGATCTTGCGCTGGATAGTGCAGGCCTCAAAACCGTACGTCGCGCATTTTATCGCGCGCTGGCGGAGCAGGGTATCGGCCGCGAGGCGGTAATTATCGCGCAGGTGCCGTAGCTGCTGCCCGAAAAGCCGCCCGTGGGGTTTCTGCGGCGCGTGGCGGGCGGTAACATCCGATCACAATAAAAGATATTATCGACTATCAAAAGTGAGCAGTAGTGGGTTCAACGATAACGCCTACTTCTCGAATTTCCGCTGAAACGTTATCAGCGATGTCATACAACCCTTAAAATCAATACGCGAAAGGAACGTCGGGCGAACCTGCGCACGTGTTTTCGAGAACAGAACGAAATCAGAAACGGAAAAACTCAGCGAAAAATTATTCCGTACACTGATGGAAATTGCTCATAAGGTGTTGATATTGTTTGGAGCGGGCGAAGGGAATCGAACCCTCGTCAGTAGCTTGGGAAGCTACAGCTCTGCCATTGAGCTACGCCCGCGGTCCTCTTTCTTAACATGGCCGTGTGTTCTTTGCGAAGATCACCCTCCCTGTCATGGCCCGCCGGAGTGCGGGCCACCCGGTTGGGTTCTGCACATCCTCGGAGACGTCGCCTGGGCGGCCCGCATTCGCGGGCCGTGACAAGAATGGGTAATTTCAACACGAAACATGCCGCAACATCCGCCATCATGCTTCATCCTTTCGTCCTGTTCGGGCCCTCGCATCTTGCGGTGATCGCGTTTGCGATTGCGGTGCCGCTTCTGTTGAGCGTGCCCGCTCGCAAGTACGAGACGTTCGCGCGCGTGGTGCGATGGGTGTTTGCGGCGCTTATCATCGGCGCATGGATCGCATGGTATGTGCTGTTCGCATCGCGCGGCTGGCTTGGCGCGAGCAATGAATGGCCGATGAATCTGTGCGATTGGGCCGCCATCGCCACGATCATCGCACTCGTCACGCAGAACCGGCGCGCTTACGAGCTTTCCTATTTCTGGGGTCTTTGCGGCACGGCGGAGGCGCTTGTCACGCCCGATGTGAATTTCGATTTTCCCGATGCGCAATTCATCGTGTTCTTTCTCGGTCATGCCGCGATCATCGCGAGCGTGTTGTTTCTCACATTCGGGGTGCGCATGCGCCCGGGCCTCAAATCCATTCCGCGCGTCGCGCTATGGTCGCTCGTCTATCTCGCGGCGGCGGCATTCGTAGATTGGAAGCTCGGCACGAATTACGGCTTCCTGCGCGGCAAGCCGCATCAGGCGACCCTGCTGGCCGTGCTCTCGCCTTGGCCCTGGTACATCGCCGAGCTTGTGCCGATAGGAATTCTGTCTGCGTTGGTCTGCTACGCGCCGTTTTTCGTGGCCGATAATTTTCGCGAGATGGTCTTGAAGCGTGACGCTCCGATACCCAAATGAGCTATGTCCGAGAAAACGCGGCCTTAACAGGCTGCCCCAGAAATTCGTAAGGCGGCCGGCGCCATTTGCGCCGTTGCCGCCTCACGCTGCCCCCGTTTAACCAGAAGCTGCGGTCTTTGGCCCCTCAACCATCGAACCGCAACGCGCGCCACTCTGCCGGAGCGTAAACTTTGCGCAATGGGGCACAAAAGCTGCTGACAGTTTTTGCAACGGACTGTGGATTTCAAGTCACAGCGAATAGTTAAGACCAACTCAGGGAGAGCGGAAATGTTTGGAAAGCTTCAATCCCTGGCGCTGGTAGTTGGAACCCAGCCTCTCGCCATAGACCTCGGGCGGCGGATCGGTCAGGCGCTCGAAGGCGAGCCGGCCGATGATCTGGCCGTGTTCGAGAATGAACGGCACCTCGCGGGAGCGGACCTCCAGCACCGCGCGCGCGTTGGGCGGGCGGCCGGGCTCATAGCCGAAACCGGGATCGAAAAAGCCCGCATAATGCACGCGGAATTCGCCGACGAGCGGGTTGAACGGCATCATCTCGGCTGCGAAATCGGGCGGGATGGCGACGGCCTCCTGGCTCGCGAGGATGTAGAACTCGTCGGGATCGAGCACGATGCTGCCCTCGCGGCTTGCATGCACGGGGTCCCAGTAATCGAGCGGGGCGAGCACATTGCGCTCGTCGACATCGATGACGCCCGTGTGGCGCTTGGCTTTCCAGCCGACATGCGCCGCACCCGCCTCGCCCTTGAGATCGACAGTCAGCGCAAGCCCGTTCTCGATGTCGGCTTCACCGGTCACGAGGGGATGGGCGTCGTGCAGACGGCGCATCTCCGTGTCTGTGAAAGGCGGTGAGCCGTGGCGTAGGCGAAGCTGGTTCAGCCGCGAGCCTTTGCGCACAAGAACCGGGAACGTGCGCGGCGTGATCTCGGCGAACAGCGGGCCATTATAGCCCGCTTCCACGCGGTCGAAAGATTGCGCGCGATCCGTGATGAGGCGCGTGAACACGTCGAGGCGGCCCGTCGAGCTTTTGGGATTGGCGATGCCCGAAACGCGATGCGGCAGGTTGAGGCTTTCAAGAAGCGGCACAACATAGACGCAGCCCGTTTCGAGCACTGCGCCATGGGTGAGGTCGATCGCATGCGAGGACAGGTTGGCAAGCTTGTCCTGCACCGTGCTCGCGCCGGGCAGGAAGCTCGCGCGCACGCGATAGGCTGTCGCGCCCAGCCGCAGATCGATGCTCGCGGGCTGGATCTGCACATCCTCGATGGCATCCGCCGCCACGATCATCTTGCGCGCAAGCACGCGACGCAGGATGTGCGAAGGCAGGATGCCCGTGGAGCGCTGGCCATAGATGTTGCCCGGCGCTTCGTCCTCGCCCTCGAACAGCGTCTGGTTCCCAAGCGTCACGGCGGCAATCCTCATGGGACACCCTCATATCGGGGCGAGCCCCCGAAACAAAGGCGCGGCCGCAATCTATCCCAAGGATTCGCGCCGATCTTCTCAGGCGAAATCACTCAGCGTGAACGTCCCCGTATGCCCCGTGACGTCGACCACGAAATCCGCATTGGCCTGATAGCCGGCCGAGCCATTGGCATCGACGACGAGGAAAGTATGGCCGCTCAGCGTGCCTGCCGACGCGGTGAACAGGATCGCGTCGCCTTTCGCCAGATGACCGGCAAGATCGGTGTGCAGGTCGCTGTTGAACGTGGCCGTGGACAGCGAACCGCTCGTCACCGCCGTATCGAGATGCGCGGGGACGGTCGGAAACTGGATCTTGTCGACCGTGGCGTTGAAGTTGCTGATCGTATCGTATTTCGTGCCCGTGGAATCGGAGACGGCGTTGTAGACGAATGTGTCCGCGCCGCCGCCGCCCGCGAGCAGATCGCCCGCGCCGCCGCCCGTGATTGTGTCGTCGCCCGCGCCGCCTGTGATGGTGTCTTTGGCCGCGCCGCCTTCA
>DATHQA010000273.1:0-4986 GCA_035483375.1 Rhizomicrobium sp.
CCTCGGGCAATTGGGGGAGAGCGCGGTGGAGGAAATCCCCGCGAAAGTGTGGCGCGAACAGTTGAATATGGCGAAGACATGAACGACGCGGCGACCGAACAAAAGCACGACACGGTGTTCGCCGTTCTGTTCGCGATCGGCACCTGTCACGCGCTGAACGACATGATGCAATCGCTCATGCAGGCAATCTATCCGAATTTGAAGCAGACCTTCGAATTGGATTTCGCGCATATTGGATTAATCACATTGGTATTCCAGTGCACGGCCTCGTTGTTGCAGCCGCTTGTCGGGCTTTATACCGACAGGCGCGCGGTGCCTTACGCGTTGCCGATGGGCATGGTGTTTACGTTTATCGGCCTGTTACTGCTTGCGGTTGCGCCGACTTATCCGTTGCTGCTGCTTGCGGCAGCAACGGTGGGTATCGGTTCTTCGATCTTTCATCCCGAGTCCTCGCGCGTCGCTTATATGGCGGCGGGCGAGCGGCGCGGGCTTGCGCAATCCATCTTCCAGACCGGCGGCAATATCGGCAGCGCGCTGGGACCGCTGCTCGCGGCGTTTGTTGTCGGCGCCACGCATCGCGCGGGCATTGCTTGGTTTTCGCTCGCGGCGCTGCTCGCCATCGCGATCCTGTGGAATGTCGGTACATGGTATCGCAAACACGGATTGGCGCGCGCGCAGGCCCGCAAACGCGCGCAGAAACCCGTTGGCGTATCGCCGATGCGCGTGCGCATTTCGGTTGCGATTCTCGTGCTGCTGATCTTTTCGAAGTTCGTCTATCTCGCGAGCCTGACGAGCTATTTCACGTTTTATCTTATCCACAAATTCCATGTGACGGTTCATAGCGCGCAGTTGCATCTGTTTATTTTTCTGGCGTCTGTTGCAGCGGGAACCATTGCCGGCGGGCCACTGGGCGATCGTTTCGGGCGCAAGCACCTTATATGGTTTTCCATATTGGGCGCCTTGCCGTTCACGCTTGCAATGCCCTACGCGGGATTGCTCGGCACGAGCATCCTCAGCGTATTCGCGGGCTTTATTCTTGCTTCCGCATTCTCGGCCATTGTCGTTTACGGACAGGAATTGTTGCCCGAACGCGTGGGCATGATCTCAGGCTTGTTCTTCGGGCTTTCGTTCGGCATGGGCGGATTGGGCGCGGCCGCACTCGGCTGGCTCGCCGACCGCACGAGCATCACGTTTGTCTACCACGTGTGCTCATTCCTGCCCGCGATCGGATTGCTCGCGGCGTTCTTGCCGAATTTGAGAAAACAAAACGCCTAGCTCATCGCGGCCTTACGGCGCTCAAGGCTTTCCGCGGGCCAAAGCTTCGACGAGTCGTAATAGACGTCGAACGCATGCGCGCCTTCGGGCAGACCTACCCAAGGCAGTTTCGAACGCGTGTAGATATGTACATCAGGCGGCAGGGCAGACGGCTCGTCGAGCGTGCCGACGCGCACAAAACGCAGCTTGGTGCGTCCGCCATAGTTACTCCACAGCGCGGTCTTGCATATGGGACAACGATGGATCACATGCGGCAGACCGCTATCGGTCGGCATGGTGATGGCTTCAGTCTCGCCCGTCGATTCGACACGGTCCGCTTCGATGAGGGCATTGAGCACGAAGGCGCTGCCAGTCTGCCGCTGGCAATCCTTGCAATGGCAGCAATGGACGAACATCGGCCCACTCTTAAGCCGATAGCTTACCGCGCCGCACGAACAGGACCCTTTCAGCTCCGCGCTCATCTTTCCCTCGCTCTTGTCATTTTTAGAACATATAACGAACATACTCAAGCATCTTGAAAGGAAGAAGGAAGAAAATTATCTTCCTTCTTCCTAACGGAGGCCGTCATGGGCGCGTTGAACATCAAAGATCCACTTGTCGCCGAGAAAGCCCGGCGTCTCGCCAAGCTGACCGGCAAGAACATCACGAGGGCTGTGTCGGACGCGCTCGACCAATGCCTCAAAACAACGGAGCACAAGGCGACTTTCGACCGCGAGGCGCGCGAGCGCCGCGTCGACGAAGCGCTTGCGCGCTTTCGCGCCAGCATTCCGCCGGATGCGCCATCGTACAAAGAAATCATGGATGACATGTACGACGAAAACGGGCTGCCGAAGTGATTGCTGTCGATAGCTCGGCGATCATAGCTATTCTTTATCACGAGGAAGAAGAAACGCGTCTGCGTGCGGCGTTGGAAGCGTCTAACGGCGCACTGATCTCGACATGCTCTGTTCTGGAAGTGCAGCTTGTTGTGGCCGGAAGTCGATCGCGCGCGGGTTGGCGGGAGGTCGAAGTGGTATTCGCTGAGTATGCCATCGCTCCACATACTTTTAACGAACGCCAGCTCGCCATTGCGCGCGACGCCGTAATCCGTTTCGGGAAAGGCCGTCACAAGGCCGGATTGAATTTCGGCGATTGCTTTGCCTATGCGCTCGCGAAAAGCGAAGGCATTCCGCTTCTGTGCACCGGCAGCGATTTCGCGGCTACCGACGTGGAGATGGTCTGACGTCTTTAAACTGTAACAACGGCGCGCTTGCCACCCGGCCCCTACACTGACAAAGTGTCAAACGGGGAGCCATCGATAACACATCCAGGGAGGATGGAATGGCCATCATTGTTTACGGCAGCGGCATTTCGCCGTTCGTTCGCAAGGTTCGTCTTTCGCTCATCGAAAAAGGCATCGATTACAAGCTCGATCCGGTCAATCCGTTCGCGCCGCCCGATGGGTTTCTCGACATCAGTCCGCTGAAGCGCATTCCTGCGTTCCGCGACACCGACTTGCCGGAGCCGAACACGCTTTCGGATTCGTCGGTCATCTGCGATTACATCGAGCACAAATTCCCGGCGGTGGCGCTTTATCCGTCCGACAATTATCAGCGCGCGCGTGCGCTGTGGTTCGAGGAATTCGCGGATTCTGTGCTTGCGACGAGCGTCGGCGGCGGATTGTTTTTCGAACGCATCATCAAGAAATTCCTCGGCCAGAAGTCCGATGAGGATGTCTGCCTCGTCACGCTGACGGAGAAATTGCCGCCGCTGTTCGATTATCTCGAAAAGCAAATCGGCGCTAATGATTTCCTCGTCGAAAACAAATTCTCCATCGCCGACATTTCCATCGCCACGATGCTCGTGAATTTTGATCATGCGGGCGAGACGATCGATGCCGCGCGCTGGCCGAAGCTTGCGGATTACGTGAAGCGCATTCACGACCGGCCGTCTTTCCAGGCGATGCTGGCCGAGGAGCGTCCGCTTATTCAAAGTGTGCGTGCGGCGTAACGATGATCGATCTTTACACATCGGCCACGCCCAATGGGTGGAAAGCATCCGTTGCGCTTGAGGAAATGGAAATCCCATATGAGGTTCACGGCCTCAGTCTTGGCGCGGGCGATCAGAAGAAACCGGAATTCCTCAAGATCAATCCCAATGGGCGCATTCCGGCTATCGTGGACCGCGAGGAAGACAATTTCGCGGTCTTCGAATCCGGCGCGATCATGATCTATCTGGCGGAGAAGGCGGGCAAGTTCTTGCCCGCCGACCGTCGTGGGCGCAGCCGCGTCATCCAATGGCTCATGTTCCAAATGGGCGGCATCGGCCCGATGATGGGGCAGGCCAATGTGTTCTCCCGTTATTGGCATGAGGTCTATCAACCTGCCATCGACCGCTATCGCAATGAATCGCGGCGGCTGTTCGAGGTGCTGAACGGGCGGCTTGCCGAAAGCGAGTATCTCGCAGGTGACTATTCGATTGCCGACATGGCCAATTGGTGCTGGGTGCGCACGCATCCATGGTCCGGCGTTTCGGTGGAAGGCCTCGATCATCTGCAACGCTGGCTCGATGCGATTGCGGCGCGACCTGCCGTACAGCGCGGCGTGAAAGTGCCCGTCGATCTTGCGGCGATGCGCAAGGGCGACGGCGAAGGCGCCAAGCAGGTTGTCGAGAACGCGAAGCTGATTGTGCAGAGATGATTTTTCCTCCCCGTAAAAGGGGAGGAAAATCTACATTATTTCCCCTGCGCTCTTTTTCTCTCGCGCCGCCGCGCCGCCGCTTGATTGAGAAACTCGACACCACCGGAAAACGCGACCGCGAAATAGAGATATTCGCGCGGAATGTGGAAATGCGCCGCATCGGCCACAAGTGCCGTGCCGATAAGCAGCAGAAAGCTCAACGCAAGCATCTTCACGGTCGGATGGCGATTGACGAAATCCGACACCGGCCCTGATGCGGCGAGCATGATGAGCATCGCAAGCACGACCGCGCCGATCATCACGGACAGATGCTCGGCCATACCCACCGCCGTCACGACGGAATCGATGGAGAAGACGAGGTCGAACATCGCGATCTGGATAATCGCACTGAGGAATGTCGCGCTCACGGCATGCGCGCCTTCTTCTTCGCCTTCGATCTCGCCGTGGATCTCGCGCGTGCCTTTCGTGAGCAGGAACAATCCGCCCGCGCCGAACACGAGATCGCGCCACGAAAAGCTTTGCCCCCACAGCGTGATGATCGGATGCGAAAGCGAGATGATGAACGCAACGCTCGAAAGCAGCGCGATGCGCATGACAAGTGCGAGCGATAACCCAATGCGCCGCGCCGCCGCCCGCTGCTCGCGCGGCACGCGATTGGTGGCGAGCGAAAGGAAAATCACATTATCGATTCCGAGCACGATCTCAAGCACGGTGAGCGTCGCAAGGCTCGTCCAGGTATTGGGATCGCTCAGCAGGGCAAACATCAGAACCACGCCAGATGCAGGGCAGGGAATAGATAAACGATTGTCTCGCGCGCGGCGATAACGCCGATGCCTGCGCCGATGAACACGTCGCTCAGATAATGCGCCGTCAGCATGGCGCGGGTCAGCGCCAGCCACGCCGCAATCGCAAACCACACAACAGCCAACTTAGGCAGCACGGCGGTCGCAATGACGGCCACACAAAAAATCGTCAGCGAATGGCCGGAAGGAAACGAATTATGGTCGAGGTTGAACGCGAAGAAACGGAAACC
>DATHQA010000274.1:0-9265 GCA_035483375.1 Rhizomicrobium sp.
GCCCACGATATCGGGATCGTTTTCCATGTCGTGTGAGAGAACCTGCACCACGACCTGCGTTTCGTTGCGATAACCTTCGGCGAAGAGCGGACGGATCGGCCGGTCGATGAGGCGAGAGATGAGCGTTTCGCGTTCGGTCGGCGCACGTTCGCGCTTGAAATAGCCGCCGGGGATTTTGCCGGCCGCGTAATAACGCTCCTGGTAATTCACGGTGAGGGGGAAGAAATCCACGCCCTCGCGCGGCGCATGCGCGCCCACAACAGTTGCGAGCACAACGGTTTCGCCATAGGTGGCAACGACCGCGCCGTCTGCCTGACGCGCGACCTTGCCGGTTTCAAGGACGAGCGTCCTGCCGCCCCATTCGATTTCTTCACGGACAATATTGAACATTTCTACTTTCTTTCCTTCGTTCCTTCCGGCCGGATTGCCGAAAGGGTTGTTTCCTCAAAAGCCCTGCTTTTTGGAAACGCATATGCGCGGGATCGCGACCATCGCGACCCCGGGCAAATTCCTGACCTTGGGTATTGATACGCTCAGCGGCGCAGGCCCAGCCGCGCGATGAGCGCAGTGTAGCGCCCTTCGTCGGTGGCCTTCACGTAATCGAGCAGCCTTCTGCGCTGCGACACCATCTTGATGAGGCCGCGGCGCGAATGGTTGTCCTTGACGTGAGTCTTGAAGTGCTCGGTCAGATTGGTGATGCGCTCGGAGAGCACGGCCACCTGCACTTCGGGGGATCCGGTATCGCCTTCTTTCTTGGCGAATTCGGACATCACTTCTTTCTTTCGTTCGGTCGTAATTGTCATACGGTCATCCAGTTCCAAAGTTGAAGACACGGAACGGTCTGAGCTCCCCAGCTGCGAGTTCGGCCAGTGCGACCGGCTCGCCCTCGCTTGTGGAGAGAAAGACCGTGAGCCCCTGAAGATCGTCCGCCTGAATGGCCCCCGCGATCCGTGCGAACAAGTTCGCGCGAACGAGGACGGAGTTGCCGCTTCTCAGGCGAACCGCATCCGGGCCCGTGACGGCCAGCGCCGGGATGCCGTCCAGCGCGGTCGAAATAGGCCTCAAGTGCTCAAAAGCGGCGGGACTATGCATAAAACCCCTTAGGGTTTCTAGGGGTACGGCCGCGCTTTCTGTGAAACCGCCGATTGCAGTGCGCCTGAGCTGTGAAACATGACCGAGGGTGTCCAATGCTTTGGCGATATCGCGGACCCAGGCCCGGACATAAGCCCCTTTGCCGCAACGCATTTCGAACTCGGCATGGTCGGCATCCGGCTGGGCGACAAGGCGCACTTCGTGGATTTCCACGATGCGGGGTTCAAGCACGACAGTCTCGCCATCACGGGCGAGGTCATAGGCGCGCTCGCCCTGCACCTTGATGGCGGAGTATTGCGGCGGCACCTGCACGACCTCGCCGATGAAGCCGGGGATAGCGGCTTGGATCTGCTCGCATGTAGGCCTGACGGGCGACGTGCCCGTGACCGCGCCTTCCGCATCGTCGCTGTTGCGGCCCTCGCCCCAGCATGCCGTGAAGCGATAAGTCTTCTCCGCGTCCATCGCGTAAGGCACGGTCTTCGTCGCCTCGCCAAGCGCGATGGCAAGCACGCCCGTCGCCATGGGATCAAGCGTGCCGGCATGGCCCGCCTTCTGCGCTTCGAACACGCGGCGCACGATGCCGACCACTTGCGTGGAGGTGATGCCTTGGGGTT
Source organism: Rhizomicrobium sp. (assembly GCA_035483375.1). GTDB lineage: Bacteria > Pseudomonadota > Alphaproteobacteria > Micropepsales > Micropepsaceae > Rhizomicrobium. The sequence goes on from DATHQA010000274.1 coordinate 1,707, forward strand.
TGTCGACCACGACCCAGCCGTGAACGGCGTTGCCCTTTTTCCTACGCGCCATCTTTTTTGCCGAGATCGCGTTGCACGCGCGAGGATTTGAGGATGTCTTCGATGCGTTGCGCCTCGGCGAAGGATTTGTCTTCGATGAAGCGAAGCTCCGGCGTGAATTTGAGCGCGATGGTTTTGCCGAGAAGCCCGCGCACGAAACCTTTGTTGCGGTTGAGTGCCGTCACGATCTGACCGGCATTCTTGCCGCCAAGTGGTTCGCAGAAAACGGTCGCATGACGCATATCGGGTGAAGGCACGACTTGCGTGATCGTGACGGCGACGCTGTCGAGTTCGGGATCGCGGATTTCGCCACGCATGAAAATCTCCGAAAGCGCGTGACGCAGCATTTCGCCCACGCGCAATTGGCGCTGCGAAGGGCCGGGCGATTTCGTGGTGTGGAGTTTGCTCATGCTGCGCTCGGGCGAGTGGTGAGTAGCGAATGGCGAATAGAACCCTATTCGCTACCCGCCATTCGCTATTCGCGTTTTTACAATGCTCGCTTAATCGTCTCGACCTCGTAGCACTCGATGACGTCGCCTTTGGAGAGGTCCTGATAATTGGCGAAGCTCATGCCGCATTCCTGGCCAGTTTGCACCTCGCGCACTTCGTCCTTGAAGCGCTTGAGCGTGGACAATTCGCCTTCGTGAATGACGACGTTTTCGCGGATCAGGCGCACGCGCGCGCCGCGGCGCACGACGCCTTCCGTCACGCGGCAGCCCGCAACCTTGCCCACTTTCGAGATCGCAAAGACTTCGAGGATTTCCGCATTGCCGAGGAATTTCTCGCGCGTCTCCGGCGCCAGCATGCCCGACAGCACCGCTTTGATGTCGTCCACGACGTTGTAGATGATGTTGTAATAACGGATATCGACGCCGTCGCGGCGCCCGCGTTCGCGGGCCTGGGCGTTCGCACGCACATTGAAGCCGATGATCGCGCCGCCGCTTGCGTGCGCAAGGATGACATCGCTTTCGGTGATGCCGCCGACGCCCGATTGCAGGATCTGCACGGCAACTTCGTCGGTGCCGAGTTTTTCGAGCGCGCCCTGGATTGCTTCGACGGAGCCCTGCACGTCGGCCTTGACGACGAGCGGCAGCAAACGTTTCTCGCCCTGATCCTTGCTTTGCAGCAATTGATCGAGCGTCTGGCGCGAAACCGTCTTGTGGCGATGTTCGCGGCGCTTGCGGGCGCGATATTCCGTCACTTCGCGTGCACGCGCATCGGATTCGACGACAACGAATTCATCGCCTGCTTCGGGCGCGCCCGACAAGCCAAGCACTTCGACCGGCATTGCGGGACCAGCGCTCTGCACCTGTTCGCCGCGATCATTGACGAGCGCGCGCACGCGGCCCCATTCCGAACCCGCGACAAGAATATCGCCGACTTTGAGCGAACCGCGCTGCACGAGCACGGTCGCGACGGGACCGCGGCCCTTGTCGAGCTTCGCTTCGACAACCGCGCCTTCGCCCGGGCGATCCGGATTGGCTTTGAGGTCGAGGATTTCAGCCTGAAGCAGGATGGCTTCTTCGAGCTTGTCGAGATTGATGCCTTTCGTCGCCGACACTTCGATGGCGAGCGTTTCGCCGCCGAGGTCTTCGACCTGGATTTCGTGTTGCAGCAATTCCGTCTTCACGCGCATCGGATCGGCATCGCCTTTGTCGATCTTGTTGACGGCGACGATGATCGGGACGTGGGCGGCCTTGGCATGCGCAATCGCTTCCACCGTTTGCGGCATGACGCCGTCATCGGCGGCCACCACCAGCACGACGATGTCTGTGACCTTCGCGCCGCGCGCGCGCATCGCGGTGAACGCGGCATGGCCCGGCGTGTCGAGGAATGTGATCCTGGAGCCGTTTTTCATCTGCACCTGATAGGCGCCGATGTGTTGCGTGATGCCGCCCGCTTCGCCCGCGACCACATCGGTCTTGCGCAGCGCATCGAGCAGCGAGGTCTTGCCGTGATCGACATGGCCCATGACCGTGACGACCGGCGGACGCGATTGAAGATTGGTGTCGGTATCGGCTTCGCCCTTCAGGCCTTCGAGCACGTCGGATTCGGCGACGCGCTTGACCGTGTGGCCATATTCCGTGGCGACGAGTTCGGCGGTATCCGCATCGATCGTATCGTTCACCGTCGCCATGATGCCGTTCTTCATGAGCACCTTGATGATGTCCACGGCACGGCGCGCCATGCGGTTGGCCAATTCCGAAACCGTGATCGTTTCCGGAATCGTCACTTCGCGCGGGCCTGCGGGACCGGCGGGGGCTGCTTGCGCGCCCTTGTTGACGCGTTGCAGATGACGGCGGAACGCCGCGACCGAACGCACACGCTCATCATCGTCCGACAGCGCTTTCGTGACCGTCAGCTTGCCGCGGCGGCGCGCATCGGTATCCTTGCGCGCGGGCGTTGCGTTCTTCGGTGCCGCCTTTCCTGCGTTGCCGCCCTTTTTGTTTGCGGCTTCCTCATCGTCATCGAGCAAGGCCTTGCCGCGGCGCGGCGCTTCGGCATGGGCGGGCGCAGGTGTTGTCGCGGCGGGAGATGTGGTCTCTTTCTTTTCGAAGCGGCGGGTTGCTTCTTCTTCGGCATGGCGGCGCGCCTGTTCGTCGGCGGCCTTGCGCGCATCTTCTTCGGCCTTGCGTTTTTCGGCGGCAGCGCGTTCGCGCGAGAGACGTTCTTCTTCGCTCGCGCGCAGCTTGGCGTCTTCTTCGGCGCGTTTGCGCGCGTGTTCTTCCTCGACGCGCGCGCCTGCGAGTGCGCGGCCGCGCGCGGCTTTTTCTTCTTCCGTCAATTGGCGCAGCACGACGCCCGTGCGCGATGGTTCGCGATGCGGGGATGCAGCAGGCGCGGCTTGCGCGGGCTTTGCTACGGGTTCGTGCGGCCTTTCGGGAGTTTCTTCCGGCTTACCGCCCGGCATCACGCGCGCGCGCTTCTTCTCCACCACCACCGCTTTGGTGCGGCCGTGGCTGAAGCTCTGCTTGACGGTCGAAGTCTCCGTCTTCTTCAAAGACAGAGGGGTGCGTCCGCCGCGTGTGTCATTCGTCTCGCTCATTCGAACCTTTCGATACCCCGGGGGCAACCTTATTTGGGCGGAAACCTTTGAGCCGCCCCGTTTCGAACACCAGCCTTTCGGCCAGCCGCCCCGGTTTGAGGGCTGCATGTACCACATTGTCGCGACCGAGCGCCAAGCCCAATTCCGCATTGGACAATTGATCGATCACAGTGAGCGCAAGGCCGCGCGATTCCGCCGCGCCGCGCAATTTGCGCTTGCCGTCGCCCGCGCCATCCGATGCCTCGACAAGCACGGAGGGTTTGCGTTTCTCGTCGAAACTTTTGAACACCTGATCGAAACCGAGGATCACTTCGCCCGCACGGCGCGCGAGACCCAGATCGTTCGAGATGCGCTGCACGAGAAGCGCTTCGACACGATCCGGCAGATCGCCGGAAACTTTCACCGATGCTTTCGCCGCTTTCGAAAAAGAATTTTTTGCAACAGCGCGCGCGAGTGTTTCGCGATCTGCGCCGACCCAGATTCCGCGCCCCGGCAATTTCGCCGCGAGATCGGGAACGATTTCGTTCTCCGGCCCTGCGACGAAACGGATGAGTTGGGTTTCGGGCAAAACTTCGCCCGTCACGATGCAGCGGCGTTCGCGCATCGCTTCGTCCTCATCCTTCAATGCCAGGGTTGCGTTCACGCGGGCTCTTCTTCTTCCGCAGGCTCTTCTTCAACAAGCGCTTCTTCTTCGATCCAGCCCGCTTTGACGCGCGCCTTCATGATGATCGCGTTGACGTCTTCGGCGGTGAGATCGAAACCTTCCAGCGAGCCGGGCGTGCGCACGCGCTCGCCTTCCTTGTTCGTCTCGTAATAGCCGAGCAGATCGTCGGTGGCGCAGCCTGCGAGATCCTCGAGCGTCTTGATGCCCGCTTCGCCGAGCGCAACGAGCATTCCGGGCGCAAGGCCTTCGACATCGGCGACGGAATCTTCCACGCCAAGCTCGCGACGCTTGTCATCGAGCGCGCGATTATTCGCTTCGATATGTTCGACGGCGCGGCTTTGCAATTCCTGCGCAGTCTCTTCGTCGAAACCTTCGATGGCGGCGAGATCGTTTACGGGCACGAAGGCAACGTCTTCGACATTGGCGAAGCCCTCCGAAGCAAGCAATTGCGCGACAGTTTCATCAACATCAAGTGTCTCCATGAAGAGGGCGGTGCGTTCGGCGAATTCTTTCTGACGGCGGTCGCTTTCCTCGGCTTCGGTGAGGATGTCGATCTGCCAACCTGTTAGTTGCGAGGCGAGACGCACATTCTGTCCGCGCCGGCCGATGGCGAGCGACAATTGCTCGTCCGGCACGACGACTTCGACGCGATGTGTGTCTTCGTCAAGCACGACTTTCGACACTTCGGCAGGCGCGAGCGCGTTGACGATGAACGTCGCGGGCTCGGGCGACCACGGAATGATGTCGATGCGTTCGCCCTGAAGTTCCTGCACGACGGCCTGCACGCGTACGCCGCGCATGCCGACGCAGGCGCCGACGGGATCGATGCTCGAATCCTTCGAGATGACGCCGATCTTCGCGCGGCTGCCGGGATCGCGCGCCACTGCGCGAATCTCGATGATGCCGTCATAGATCTCCGGCACTTCCTGCGCGAACAGACGCACCATGAATTGCGGATGGCTGCGCGACAGGAAGATTTGCGGCCCGCGCGCTTCGCGGCGCACGTCATAGATATAGGCGCGGATGCGGTCGCCCGTGCGGAAGCTCTCGCGCGGGATCATCTCGTCGCGGCGCACGACGCCTTCGGCGCGGCTTAGATCGACGACGACGGAACCGAATTCCGAACGCTTCACGATGCCATGCACGATCTCGCCGATGCGGTCCTTGTACTCTTCATATTGCCGCTCGCGTTCGGCATCGCGCACTTTCTGCACGATGACTTGCTTTGCGGCTTGCGCTGCGATGCGGCTAAAATCGACGGGCGGCAGCGTTTCGGCAATGATGTCGCCCACTTGTGCCGCCGGATTGCGCGCGCGCGCGTCTACCAGGCTGATCTCGATCTTGTCGTTGTCGACAAGCTCCACGACATTCAGATAGCGCGACACATGCGTTTCGCCCGTCTTGTTGTCGATCTCGACGCGGATTTCGTTTTCGCTGCCGTAACGCGCCTTCGCCGCGCGTTGCATGGCCTCCTCCATCGCGTGCAGCACGACCGATTTGTCGATCGATTTGTCGCGCGCGACCGCATCTGCGATCTGCAAGAGTTCGAGCCTGTTGGCTGCAACGGACATGTGTTTCTTCTCCTATTGCGCGTGTTTGCGCGCCTTCAAATCTTCTTCGATGAGCCTGTCGGTGAGCACGAGTTTCGCGTCCGCGATCATGCGGAACGGGAATTTGAGCCGATCCTGACCGATGCCGAGCACGACATCGTTGCCGTCAAGCCCAAGCAGCAATCCCTTGAAGCGCTTGCGGCCGTCGGCTTGCGGCGCGTTCAGTTCGACTTTCGCTTCATGGCCCGCCCAGCGCGAGAAATCCGAAAGCCGCGTCAGGGGCCGGTCGATGCCGGGCGAGGACACTTCGAGCATATATTCGCCTTCGATCGGGTCTTCGCGGTCGAGGAAATCGGACAGCGCGTGCGAAAGCTTCGCGCAATCTTCAACATCCATCTGCCCGTCGGGCCGCTCGGCCATGATCTGCAACGTTTTGCGCTTGCCGCCCATCACACGCAGACGCACAAGCCGATAGCCCGCCGCTTCCACGGCAGGGGCGATGATCGGTTCCAATTGCGACATGGCAGTGAGAATAGGCAACTCCAAAGCGTTTCCCGCGCGGCGGTCTTGCGACCGCCACACAACAGTACGTTTCTGTTGTCTGGGATGGCCGGGGATATAGGCGGGGAATCGGTGAAAAGCAAGATCAGGCGCGTAAAAACCGCAAATAAGCAGGTTTTCCGTGCAATGCCTTGGCCTCATAACGGGTTTTCGGCCAGTCTTCAGGCCTTGTTAGCCAATCCGATGGTCCGCGTGCCGTCCATGCGAATGCCGGATGCGCCATGAGGCGTTCGAGAGTCCATTCCATATAAGGCGCATCATCGCTCGCGAAGCGCAGTTCCGCGCCGTGCCTCATCACGCGCGCCAGCGCATCGAGCAATTCGGTCTGGATGAAACGGCGCTTGTGATGGCGCGTCTTGGGCCATGGATCGGGAAACAGAATGAACACGCAGCCCAAACTCGCATCGGGCAAGGCATCGATGATGTCGCGCGCATCGCCTTCATGGATGCGGATGTTATCTTTCTTACCGCCAAGAGCGTCGATGTGCGACAGGAGTTTCGCAATACCGTTCAGATAAGGCTCTGCGCCGATCATGCCAATATCCGCATGATGCTGCGCTTGCCATAAAAGATGTTCGCCTCCGCCGAAGCCGACTTCGAGCCAGACCTCTCTTATCTCACCTCTCTCTTGTGGAGAGGTCGGCGAGCTTATGCGAGCCGGGTGGGGGGCGGCGTTTGAAAGCGGCCCCCCACCCGATCCGCTTTCGCGTTGCTCAAGCGCATCGACCTCCCCACAAGTGGGAGGTGAAAAGTAACTGCGCGGGTCGCGGCCCTGTTCGAGCGTCAATGAAAGCGTGGGCAGCAGCGTTTCGATGAGCTGCGTCTGATGCGTGGAGAGTTTCGGCCCCTTGCGCCGTCCGTAAAGCAGACGGCGCTGGCGTTCGGGATGCGCGTTATCCGTCAATCAGAACGCGCGCTTCAATTCGTCGACGAGATCGGTCTTCTCCCAGGAGAAACCGCCCGCCGCATCGGGCTCGCGTCCGAAATGGCCGTAGGCCGATGTGCGCGCATAGATCGGCTGATTGAGGCCCAGATGCTCGCGGATGCCGCGCGGTTTCAGGCTCATGATCTGCGGCAGCAATTCTTCGAGCTTGGTTTCGTCCACTTTGCCCGTGCGATGCAGATCGACATAGACCGAAAGCGGATCGGCAACACCAATCGCATAAGCGATCTGGATCGTGCAGCGATCGGCCAAGCCCGCCGCGACAACGTTTTTCGCAAGATAGCGCGCGGCATAGGCCGCCGAACGGTCCACCTTCGTCGGATCCTTGCCGGAGAACGCGCCGCCGCCATGCGGGGCAGCGCCGCCGTATGTGTCCACGATGATCTTGCGGCCCGTCAGTCCGCAGTCGCCATCCGGCCCGCCGATGACAAACGCGCCGGTCGGATTCACATGCCAGATCGTATCCTGCGTGATCCAGTCTTCGGGCAGCGCCTTGCGGATGTAAGGCTCCACGATGTGCTGCACATCGCTGGACGACATGTTCTCGTCCAGATGCTGCGTCGAAAGCACGAGTTGCGTTGCACCCACCGCACGGCCGGAATCGTAATGCACCGTCACCTGGCTTTTCGCATCCGGCCCAAGCTTGGGCTCGCGGCCGGATTTGCGCGCCTCGGCGAGCAGGCGAAGAATCTTGTGGCTGTAATAAAGCGGCGCCGGCATGAGCGAAGGCGTCTCGCGGCAGGCATAGCCGAACAT
>DATHQA010000275.1:0-3866 GCA_035483375.1 Rhizomicrobium sp.
AAGCGGGCGCGCAAGGCGAGCACAAATTGCTGCGCGGCTACGAGCCCGCGCGCACCTATAGCGCGCATTATATCGCCCATCCGGGCCTGCGCCGCGCTGTCGCCGATTATCTCGTGAACGAACGCGAGGCGGTTTCCGAGCAGATCGAAGAACTTGCCGAGCACACGCCTTTCCGCAAAAGTCTTTAGATTGAGGTGAACCATGGCTTACGATCCTAACAATGTGTTTGCGAAAATCCTGCGCGGCGCGTTGCCTTGCGTGAAAATCTACGAAGACGAACACACGCTTTCCTTTATGGACATCATGCCTTCGGTCGAAGGCCACACGCTCGTCATTCCGAAGGAAGATGGTGAGACGATATTCGATATTTCGCCTGAGGCGGCTGCCGCCGCGATGCGCGCGACGCAGAAAGTCGCAGCCGCCGTGAAGCGCGCGCTCGGCGCGCCCGGAATCATGCTTGTGCAGCTGAACGGCGTTGCCGCCGGTCAATCCATTCCGCATGTGCATTTCCATGTGTTACCCCGCGCAGACGGGCTCGAACTCAAGCTGCATGGGCGCGCGATGGTGAAGCCGGATGTTTTGGAGCCAATTGCGGCCAGAATCCGCGCCGCCCTCCTCTGAGCGGCCCGTCCGGGCACTTTTGTCTGGGTATGGGCGGATTTGGTGATGCAGCGTTACGCTTTCAAGGGGTAGGATGAAAATTAATTTCGGGAGTCCGCATGAAGATCACGATCATTGGCGCAAGCAGGGGCACAGGGCTTGCCACCGCAAAGGAAGCGCTTGCGCGCGGCCATGAGGTTGCGGGCATCGCGCGCAATCCCGCCGACATGAAGCATCCGAAACTCACATGGTTTGCGGGTGACGCGCGCGATGCGAACGTGTTGGCACACGCGCTCGCCGGCGCGGATGCATCGGTCGTGGCACTCAGCGTGCGCGATCCGTGGAATCCGACAACGCTGTTTTCGGAGGCGCAGGCGGCGCTCCTCGACGCGAACGGACCAAAGCGCTCCATCCTTGTCACGGGTTTGGGCGCAGGCGACAGCAAGGGACACAATGGCTGGTTTTACGACCGCGTGATTTTTCCGTTGGTGCTGGCGAAAAGCTATGTCGACAAGGACCGCGCCGAAGCGCTGCTTCAGAAAAGCAATCTCGACTGGACCATTGTGCGGCCGGTGCATCTGACCAATGGGCCGAAGAAAAACAAAATCGAGACGCTTATCGGCGTGAACAATTATCGTTACGGCGACATCAGCCGCGCCGATGTCGGCACATTCATCCTCGATTGCCTGGAGCAGAACAAATTCTTGAAACAGGCAGTCGGCGCGGCGGATAAGAAATAGACGCCGTCAAATCTTCCTGAAACCGTGGCTCTCATAAATCGCGATGCAGCCGTTCATCGCGACGGTCTGTGATGGCGTAATCGCGCCGCGGCCGATATGGCCAATGCATTCCGCTTTCTCGCCGGTCTTGGGATCACGCATTTCCTGAACGACATAACTGCCGCCAACGAGAGTTCCGCAGCTCGATAACATGACCGAACTCAGAAGAACGATTGATGCGATGCGCAATCAGACGCTCTCCTCCGCCTTCGGCTTTTTGCCGGGCGGTGCTTTGGGGCGGGCTTCGTCGTTCGAGATGAACTCGAACGCGAGTGCGTCTTTCTCGCGATCCAGCAACACGCGCACAGTGCCGCCGTTCTTCAACTTTCCGAACAGGATTTCATCGGCGAGCGGTTTCTTGATGTGATCCTGAATGACGCGTGCGAGCGGACGCGCGCCAAACGCATCATCGTATCCCTTCTCGCCGAGCCAGCGCGTGGCTTCCTGCGTGAGATCGAACGTGACATCGCGGTCGGTGAGTTGGGCTTCGAGTTCGAGCACGAATTTCTCGACCACGCGGTCGATCGTATCGCGGCCGAGCGCGGCAAACGTGATCGTGGCGTCGAGGCGATTGCGGAATTCCGGCGTGAAGAGTTTCTTGATCGCCTCTTCGTCCTCGCCTTCGCGCTTGCCGCGCCCGAAGCCGATGGATTCTTTTGCGGCGTCGGACGCGCCTGCATTCGTGGTCATAATCAAAACCACGTTGCGGAAATCGATCTTCTTGCCGTTGTGATCGGTGAGCTTGCCGTGATCCATCACCTGCAACAGAATGTTGAACAGATCCGGATGTGCTTTCTCGATCTCGTCGAGCAGCAGCACGCAATGTGGATGCTGATCGACGCCATCGGTGAGCAAGCCGCCCTGATCGAAACCGACATAGCCCGGCGGCGCGCCGATGAGGCGGCTCACCGTGTGACGCTCCATATACTCGCTCATGTCGAAGCGCAGCAGCTCCACGCCCATTGTGTGCGCGAGTTGCTTGGCGACTTCGGTTTTGCCAACGCCTGTGGGACCCGAGAACAGATAGCAGCCGATGGGTTTTTCCGGCTGGCGCAGGCCCGCACGCGCGAGCTTAATGGCGCTGGCGAGTGCATGGATCGCAGCGTCCTGTCCATAGACAACACGTTTGAGATCGCTTTCGAGCGTGCGCAATGCTTCCGCATCGGTCTTCGACACGGATTTCGGTGGAATGCGCGCCATCTTCGCGATGACCTCCTCCACCTCTTTCACGCCGATGACTTTCTTGCGCCGCGATTCCGGCAGCAGCATCTGCGACGCGCCGACCTCATCGATCACATCAATGGCTTTGTCCGGCAGCTTGCGATCATTGATGTATTTTGCCGCGAGCTCGACGGACGCTTTGATCGCGTCCGACGTGTAGCGGACCTTATGGTATTCCTCAAAATACGGCTTCAAGCCTTTGAGAATCTTGATCGCATCGGGAACGGTGGGTTCAGCGACATCGATCTTCTGGAAGCGGCGCACGAGCGCGCGATCCTTCTCGAAATACTGGCGATATTCCTTATAGGTGGTCGAGCCGATGCAACGCAGCGAGCCCGCCTGCAAGGCTGGCTTGAGCAGGTTCGAGGCATCCATCGCGCCGCCGGAAGTCGCGCCCGCGCCGATCACAGTGTGGATTTCGTCGATGAACAGGATTGCGCCTTTGAGGCCTTCGAGTTCCTTCACGACGGATTTGAGCCGCTCCTCGAAATCGCCGCGATAACGCGTGCCCGCGATGAGCGCGCCCATGTCGAGTGCATAGATGATGGAGTTCGTCAGCACCTCGGGCACTTCGTGCTTGACGATCTTGCGCGCGAGGCCTTCGGCAATCGCCGTCTTGCCGACGCCGGGATCGCCCACGAACAGCGGATTGTTCTTCTGGCGGCGGCAAAGAATCTGGATCGTGCGCTCCACTTCCGCGTCGCGGCCAATGAGTGGATCGATGCGGCCTAATTTCGCTTTCTCGTTGAGGTTCACGCAATAGGCTTCGAGCGCCTCGGTACCCTGCTTGACGGTCTTCTCGCCCTCGTCGTCATCCTCGGTCGCGCCGCGCACAGGCTTGGGCGTGCTCATGCCGGGGCGCTTGGCAATGCCGTGGGAGATATAAGACACCGCGTCGAGCCGCGTCATATTCTGTTCCTGCAGGAAGTAGACGGCGTGGCTTTCGCGCTCCGTGAACAGCGCGACGAGCACATTGGCGCCCGTCACCTCGTCCCGGCCGGAGTTCTGCACATGCAGCACCGCGCGCTGCACGACGCGCTGGAAGCCTGTCGTCGGCTTCGCATCTTCGCCATCGTCAATGACAAGCGTGATGAGATCCTCATCGACATATTTGACGAGCGCGCGGCGCACGGCCTCGATATCGACATTGCAGGCCTTCATGACCTGCGCCACTTTTGTTTCGGCGACCTCGTAGGTGAACACGCCGCAGATACCGACGCCATGGCGATGAACATGCAACATGATCTGCACGGCCTCGTCGCGGTT
>DATHQA010000276.1:0-6639 GCA_035483375.1 Rhizomicrobium sp.
TCGACGTCTTTCAGGAAAATCACGGGCAGGAAGATCGCAACATTCGTGGCGGTGGAGGCAAGCAACGCGCCCCAGACCTGATCGGTGCCTTTCTGGGCTGCTTCGGCGGCGGGCATGCCGCGTTCGCGCAATCGCAGGATGTTCTCGAACGCGACAATCGCCGCATCGAGCACCATGCCTGTCGCGAACGCCAATCCCGCGAGCGAAACCACGTTCAGCGAACGCCCGAACAATTGCAGCAGCACAACAACGGCGCACAGACAGATCGGGATCACCGATGAAATTATGATCGTCGCGCGCCATTCGCGCATGAAGAACCACAACACGCCGACCGCAAGCAAAATGCCCACGACGAGATCGGACGTGACCATGCCGACGGCCTGATCGATGAAATGCGACGGATCGAAGGAATATTGCAGCGTGACGCCCTGCTGCTTCGCGGGACCGTCATTGATCTTGGCGAGTTCCGCCTTCACGGCATTGACGGTCGCGAGCACATTGGCGCCGCTTGCGCGGAAGATGTCGATGCCGAGCGCGGGATGGCCGTCCTGATAAGCAAAGCCTTGCCGCTTGCCGCGCCCGATCTTCACCTGCGCGATGTCGCCCAGATGCACGGGCTTGCCGTCGCGCCATTCCAATATGAGATTTCTCAAATCCTCGACCGAATAGCGCCCACGGAACTGAAGCTGGTATTGCCGCCGCCCCACATCGATGGAACCACCCGCCACATCGTCCGATCCGCCGATGAGGCTCGCGATCTTGGGAATCTGGACGCCCAATTGCGCCGCGCGCATCGGATCGAACACGATATCGAGTTCTTCCGGCCCGTTATTGCTGATGAGTTGCGCCGAACCCACGCCGGGAATTGCTTCCAGCCGCGGCACGACCACGTCATTGATGAATTGCTCGTAATCGGCGACGTTGTGTTTGTTGCCGGGTAACTTCTGCATGAACACGAACAGCAGCGTCGCGTTCGCATCCTGCGTGCTTGCGAGCTGCACGAACGGTTTCTGCGCATCGGCAGGCAATGGCGGCAAACGGTTGAGACGCCCGATGACATCGACGAGCGTCGCCTTCATGTCCGTGCCGAGTGCAAACGTCAGGTTGATGTAGCCCGAGCCTGGATTGGCGTAGCCATCCATCTGCTGAAGCCCGGGAATGCCTTGCAGCACTTCTTCCTCGGGCTCGACGAGTTGGGCTTCCACCTCGCGCGGGGTTTCGGCGCGCCAGTCGGTTTCGATGCCGACCTGCGGGCGGTCGATATCGGGAAACAATTGTATGGGCAGCGCATAAAGCGCGAACAGGCCGAACAGAATCGTCACCGCCACGCCAACGGCGGCGGCGGCGGGTGTGCTGATGCTGGCTTTGGTCAGAGAGCGCATGGCCCCTCCCGGTCAAGCCGCATTGAAATCTGTTCGCGCATTATATGGTGTCACAACGCCGTGAGGCTCGCGCACATTCGCGACATCAGGATTGCGGCAGCGGAAAGGGTTAAAACTAGTCCCCGGACCTCTATCCGTCATGGCAGGGCTGCCCCTGCCATGACGGCGATATTGTTCACGACATCGCGAAGAAATACGGCAGCAGATGCGCCGCCATCTCACGCGTCGTGGAGGCCTCGCGGCCCAGCATGTCCTTCAACCGCGTGCCCACGACCGCATCGCCGAAGGCCAAAAGCGCGATGAACAGCACAGCCGACGGCACGCCAAGCTGGGCGCCGCCGTCGTTGGCGAATTTCTGCCGGATCGCCTTCACGAGTTCGTCAATCGATTGCTGGATGCTTTCCAGATGCCGCATATTCCCCGACAGCGCGATCCATGCCGCGAGTTTGCCGGCACCGCCCTTATCAAAGGCATCGAACACGATATCGATGAGCGCGCGCGGACTGCCGCCATCGGATTGCAGATGCGCGACGGCTTCCTCCAGCGCGAGCGTCAAATCCCTGACCATCATCACCATGAGCGCCAGTTGCAGGTCGCCTGCGCTGCCGAAATGGTGAAGCAGGTTCGAATGCACCATGCCGATATCGGCGGCGACGTTCTGCAGCGTCACCGCGTTCGGGCCTTCTTCGAGCAGGATGCGGCGCGCCGAGGAAAGCGCCTCGGCCCGTGCTTCTTCCGCAGACCGCCTGCGCCGCGGCGCAAAACGACGCAGCCTCGCGCGCCGCGCCGCCTTTAGCTTGGATTTGACCCGAGATTTTAGTCCGGACTTAACCGTTTTTGTTAATGACATCTTTGTCAGTCTAGGTTATATTGCACCGCAACGTAGAATCTCGATCAGGATCACGCCTTGAGCAAAAAAATGCAAACACCGGCCGATCACGTCATCCGCCCGCGCGACATCGCCTTTGGGCGGAATCAGGCCCATTCCCGCTGGTGGCTCGGCGGCAACCCCGTCGCCACGGCCTTTTATAACACATTGTCCGCAGCCTTCCCGCAGGGCGAGCGCTTCTTCATCGAATCCGTGCGCTATTTCAAAGGCATGGTTTCCCCGAAGCTGAAGGACCAGATCGCGGCTTTCGCGACGCAGGAATTCATCCACACGCGCGAGCATCTCGTGTTCAACCGCCAGGCGGTCGATGCGGGCTATGACCTCAGCGGCATCGAAACCTATGTCAACAAGACGCTGAAATTCGCCAAGACCCGCGGCGCCTATCAGCAGCTCGCCATAACGGCGGCGCTGGAGCATTTCACGGCGATCATGGCCCATGCCGTGCTCACCGATCCGCGCCATTTCGAAGGCGCCTCCGACGAAGTGCAACGCATGTGGCGCTGGCACGCAATGGAAGAGATCGAGCACAAGGCCGTCGCCTTCGACACATTCCTCGAAGTGACGCAGCATTGGAGACCGATCCGCCGCTGGCTCATGCGCTCCATCGTGATGGTGATCACGACGGTTCTCTTCATGAGCGAGATCTTCGTGGGCTGCCGCGAATCCTTCCGCCAGGACGGCATCGATACGCCGCGCACCTGGTTCAAGCTGCTGGGCTATCTGTTCGGAAAACCGGGCATGATGCGCGCCGTGCTGAAGGATTACTTCTCTTATTATCGTCCGGGTTTCCACCCATGGGACCATGACGACCGCGAACTCATCGCGGAAATGGACACGGCACTGACGCAGCAATACGCGGCGGCGTAGTTCTCACCTCTAACCGTCATGGCCGAATTTTAATCCGGCCATGACGAAGAATACTTTATTGACAACTTTGTCAGTCATTGTTATATAACGCGTAGAAGCTCTAAAGCGGACACGCGTCATGAGCAGCACATCGCAAACTCCTCCCGGTCACGTCATCCAGCCGCGCGATATCGCGTTCGGAAGGAACCAGACACGTCCGCGATGGTGGCTCAACAATGATCCCGTCGCGACCGCATTCTACAACGCGATGTCCACGACATTTCCGCCGGGCGAACGCTTTTTCATCGAATCCGTGCGCAATTATCGCGACATCGCTTCGCCCGAATTGCAGAAACAGATCGCGGCGTTCAGTTCGCAGGAATCCATCCATGCGCGCGAACATGTCGTGTTCAACCGGCAAGCCGTCGATGCCGGTTACGATCAGACGAAATTCGAAGCCTTCATGAAACGGCGCATTGAGGTCATCAAAAAATTTCCGCCGATTTCGCAACTCGCCGTCACGATCGCGCTCGAGCATTTCACCGCGATCCTTGCGCATGCGGGCATTTCCGATCCGCGCCATATGCAAGGCGCACCGAAGGAAAATGCACAGCTATGGCGCTGGCACGCGATGGAAGAGATCGAGCATAAGGCCGTTGCATTCGACACATTCCTCGCCGCGACGAAGACATGGCTTCCGCTGAGACGCTATGCACTGCGTTGCGGGATCATGTTCATATCGACGATCATGTTTCTCGCGACGATCTGCGTCGGCTGCTGGAACTCCTTCAAACAGGACGGCATCAACCGCCCACGCACATGGTTCAGGCTGATCGGCTATCTGTTCGGGAAGAACGGCATCATGCGGCAGGTACTCGGCGCGTACTTTTCCTACTACCGTCCGGGCTTCCACCCGTGGGACCATGACGATCGCGAACTCATCACAGTGGTTCAGAAAGAAATGGGCCTCACGGATCAATACGCGGCGGCGTAGCAGCGTAACGCTCCTTCAAAATACGCCAGTGAAAACAATCCTCTAACATTTCCCTTGACTCTTTCGTTCTCATAAGAACATATCACGAACAATGAGAACAGAAAGGGTACATTTAAAGGCCCTGCGCGGCCTCGTGCAGCCAAGTCTCGCCGGCGACGATGCAGGCGTGCGTGTGCCTCTTGGCCACGCGGAGACCGATGCGCGGCTCGGCGGCGGGCTTTTGCGCGGTACGCTGCATGAGGTGTATGCGGGCGATGCCTCCGCCGCGACGGGTTTTGCGGCTGCGCTTGCGATACGCACGATGGACGACCGGGACATGCTGTGGGTGCGGCAGGATTTTTCTGCGCTCGAACATGGCGAGATGTCCGCGACGGGGTTCCTTGAATTGGGCCTCAATCCCTCGCGCTTGATCCTGATGCGGGCGGCCCATGCAGAAGACGCGTTGCGTGCGGGCGCGGATGCGCTTTCCTGTGCAGGCCTCGGCGCCGTCGTCATCGAGATTCCGGGCACCCCCAAAATCCTCGATCTCACGGCAAGCAGGCGGCTTGTACTCGCGGCGTCGCGCAAACGCGTCACCGTTTTCCTGCTGCGCTTCGGCGCGCGCCCGCAAGCAAGTGCCGCCGAAACGCGCTGGATCGTGCGCGCGGCGCCTTCGCATTTCGACGACGAGGATTGGGGTGCGCCGCGTTTCGACGCCGAACTTTCGCGCAACCGGCACGGTTCGACCGGCCACTGGATCATGGAATGGAGTGCTGAGGATGGATGTTTCCGCAAGACGGATTTTGGCGCTTTGGCTGCCGCGTTTGCCGACGGATCGGCTGCAACGGAGTTCCGCGAAGCCGTTTAAGATCCCGCTTGTCGTCGCGCGCAAACAGGAAAACGCGATGCGCGTCTACGCAGTCGATGCACATGCCGCGCGGCTGAAACTGCGCCCCGGCATGCCGCTTGCCGATGCGCGCGCGAAAATCACAACGCTCGATGTCGTTGAAGCGGACGAACCGGCGGATGCGAAACTGCTGCACGCAATCGCCGATTGGTGTGAGCGTTTCACGCCGCTTGTGGCGATTGATGCGCCGCATGGACTTCTGCTCGACGTGACGGGTGCGGCGCATCTTTTCGGCGGCGAAGCCCAAATGCTCGATCATATCCGCGATGCATTGAAGAAATTAGGCTTTGCCGTATGCGGCGCGATTGCGGGAAGTGCGGCCGCCGCCCGCGCGCTCGCCCATTATGCAGACGGCACGATTGCGTCTCCGCACCGCGAAGCCGAAACAATTGCGCCGCTGCCGATCTTCGCCCTCAATCTCGATTATTCGATCATCCATGGCTTGCGGCGCGCGGGCCTCAAAACCATCGGCCAGGTCGCAAGCCGCAAGCGTTCCGAACTCGCAAGCCGTTTCGGCAAGGAGATGGTGTATCTCCTCGATCACGCGCTCGGCCAGAGCGAAAAACCGATTTCGCCACGACGCCCTCTTCCAGATTTCACGGCGGAGCATCGTTTCGCCGAACCCATCGCGACCGCCGATGTCATCACGATGTCGCTCTCCTCGCTTGCAAAAAATCTTTCCGCGCTGCTCGAAAAACATGGTGAAGGCGCACGCCGCATCGAGGCGACATTCTTCCGCGCCGACGGTGCGGTGCATCGCATTGCCATCGAAACGGGACGGCCCGTGCGCGATCCCACGATCATCGAGAAACTGTTCCGCGAACGCCTCGATTCCCTGAACGATCCGCTCGATCCCGGTTTCGGTTTCGACCTCATCCGGCTTTGCGCGGACAAATCCGAACGCACAAATCCGCAAACCATCGGCTTCGATGCGAACGACAATAGAGATAAAGAAACCGCATTTCTTATAGATCGCCTGTCCGCGCGTTTCGGTTCGCATCGCGTGATGCGTTTCGCGCCGCAGGACACACATATCCCCGAAGCCGCCGCGATTGCAGCGCCCGCGCAACAAACCCCTAACCACAAATGGCCCACACGGCCCGAACATGAACCGCCACGCCGGCCTTTGCGCCTGTTCGCAAAACCCGAACCCATCGAAGCGATGGCCGAGGTGCCGGATGGTCCGCCTCTGCGTTTCCGCTGGCGTCGTGCGTTGCACAATGTCGCGCGCGCGGAAGGCCCCGAACGCATCGCGATGGAATGGTGGCGCATGCGCGAGCACACGCCGACGCGCGATTATTTCCGCGTCGAAGATCATGAAGGCCGCAGATTCTGGCTTTACCGCGATGGGCTTTTCGGCCGCGAAACCAAAGAGCCGCGCTGGTTCGTGCATGGGCTTTTCGCATGAATTATGCCGAGATCGCGGTCACGACGAATTTCTCATTCCTGCGCGGAGCTTCGCATCCGCAGGAACTCGTCGTTGCGGCCGCGCATTACAGCCATCACGCCATCGGCATTGCCGACCGCAACACGCTTGCGGGCGTCGTGCGCGCTTACGATGCGGCCGAGCATCCCGACCTGCCGTCGAAACCGAAATTGCTTGTCGGTTGCCGCCTTGTTTTCGCGGACGGCACGCCGGATA
>DATHQA010000277.1:0-4251 GCA_035483375.1 Rhizomicrobium sp.
TGGTCGAGCAGTTGCCGAAGCGTGATACGAGCCATTCCGGCCTCCTTGACTCTAGCCCTTCAACGCCTCGATGCCGGGCAGGGATCTGCCTTCCATCCATTCAAGAAACGCGCCGCCGGCGGACGAGACGAAGGTGAAATCGGCCGCCGCTCTGGCTGCGTTGAGCGCCGCAACCGTATCACCGCCGCCTGCAACGGACAGGAGCTTGCCCGCCTGCGTGCGCGCGGCCACGAGTTGCGCCGCAGCTTTGGTTCCCCGGTCGAAGGGTCGCGTCTCGAAGGCACCGAATGGCCCGTTCCAGACGAGCGTGGCGGTGGTTGCGAGGCGCTTCTCAAATTCGTCGATCGTGTCCGGCCCGACATCGAGGATCATCTCATGCGGCTCCACCTCGCGGATGGGAACCGTGCGATGATGCGCGTTCGCCTTGAACTCGGTCGCCACGACCACATCGGTCGGCAGCATGAGGACGGTGTCCGTCTGCGTCGCGAGCGAAACGATGCGGTTCGCGGTCGCGATATGATCTTCCTCATAAAGCGATTTTCCGACCGCGAAGCCTTGCGCGGCGAGGAATGTATTCGCCATTGCGCCGCCGATGACAAGCGTATCAACCTTGCTGACGAGATGTTCGAGCAACTGGATCTTGGTGGAAACTTTCGCGCCGCCCACCACCGCCATCACGGGACGCTTGGGATCGTCGAGCGCCTGGCGCAGGTGCAAAAGCTCGGCCTGCATCGCGCGGCCTGCGGCGGAGGGAAGATGACGCGCAAGACCTTCTGTCGTCGCATGCGCACGATGGGCGGCGGAAAATGCATCATTGACGAAGATATCGCCAAGCACCGCGATCTGTTTGACGAACGCGTCGTCGTTTTTCTCTTCGCCCGCATAAAAGCGCGTGTTCTCGAGCAGCAGCACTTCGCCATCTTTCAATGCCGCAACGGATTTCTCGGCGGCTGCACCGACGCAATCCTCCGCGAACGCTACGGGCGCGCTGATCGCGTAAGACAGTGCAAACGAAACGGGACGCAGCGACATCGAAGGCATGGGTTTGCCCTTCGGCCTGTCGAAATGCGAAAGCACGATAACGCGCGCGCCTTTCTGCGCGAGTTCGCGGATCGTGGGCGCTTGCCGCTCGATGCGCAGCATGTCGGACACGCGGCCGTCCTTCATGGGAACGTTCAAATCCGCGCGCACAAGCACGCGTTTGCCCTTGACGTCGAAATCGTCCAGCGTGCGGAAACTGTCCATGTCTTAAAGCAATTTTCCCATCACCACCGCCGTATCGCCCATGCGGTTGGAGAAGCCCCATTCATTGTCGTACCAGCTCATCACGCGCACGAGATTGCCGTCCATCACCTTGGTCTGGTCGAGCGCGAAGGAGGACGAGGCTGGGTCGTGATTGAAATCGCATGAGACAAGCGGCGCATCGACGATCTCGAGCACGCCTTTCAGTTCCTGCGATGCGGCGCGCTTCATCGCGTCGTTGATTTCCTGCACGGTCGTGGGCCGCTTCGATATGAATTTGAGATCGATGAGCGATACGTTCGGCGTCGGCACGCGCACGGAAACACCATCGAGCTTGCCTTTCAGTTCCGGCAGCACAAGGCCGACAGCTTTCGCCGCGCCCGTCGTGGTCGGGATCATCGAAAGTGCGGCCGCGCGCGCGCGATAGAGATCCTTGTGCATCTGGTCGAGCGAGGGCTGATCGTTCGTATAACTGTGAACGGTCGTCATGAAGCCTTTCCCGATGCCGACTGTGTCGTTGAGAACCTTCGCCACGGGCGCGAGGCAATTCGTCGTGCAGGAGGCGTTGGAGACGACGATGTGATCCTTCGAAAGCTTGTCGTGATTGACGCCGTAGACGACGGTAAGGTCTGCGCCGTCCGCAGGCGCGGAAACGAGCACGCGTTTCGCGCCCGCCTGCAAATGCGCCGCGGCTTTCTCTTTCGATGTGAAGATGCCTGTGCATTCGAGCGCGATATCGACGCCCAATTCCTTGTGCGGCAGCGCCGATGGATCGCGGATCGCGCTCACCGCGATCTTGTGGCCGTCCACGATCATGTGGCCGCCATCGGTGATGACCTCGCCCGGAAAACGGCCATGCACGGAATCGTAGCGCAACAGATGCGCATTCGTTTCCACAGGCCCTAAGTCGTTGACGCCCACGACGACGATATCGTCGCGCTTGGATTCCACGATCGCGCGCAGCACAAGCCGCCCGATGCGGCCGAAGCCGTTGATCGCAACGCGAATAGTCATTTCATTTTCCCCTTCACTCCACTTTCACGACAATGCTTTGCGCGCCGCATCCGCCGCCGCTTCCGGCGTGATGCCGAAATGCTTATAGGCGTCCTTATAGGGCGCGCTCGTGCCGAATGTGTGCATTCCAATGAACGCGCCCTTCGGGCCGATATAGCGGTCCCAGCCGAGCTGCGCCGCAGCCTCGATGGCGATCCTAACAGTGCCGGGGCCGAGCGTGGTCTCACGATATGTTTCGCTCTGTTGTTCGAAGAGTTCCCAGCACGGCATCGAAACCACGCGCGCGGCAATGCCATCCTTTGCGAGCAGATCGCGCGCCTTCATCGCGAGATCGATTTCGGAACCTGTCGCAAGGAATGTGACCTTCGCGTCCTTCGCGCCCGCAAGTTCATAGGCGCCGCGCGCGCACAGATTTTCCTTTGTGTGTTCGGTGCGCACGGTCGGCAGGTTCTGGCGCGTCAGCGCGAGCAGGCTCGGACCTTTGTGGTTCTCGAGCGCAAGCTGCCAGCATTCCGCCGTCTCCACGCCGTCCGCGGGCCGGAACACGAGCAGGTTCGGCATCGCGCGCAGGCCAGCAAGCTGCTCGATGGATTGATGCGTCGGTCCGTCTTCGCCAAGGCCGATGGAATCATGCGTCATCACATAGATGACGCGGATTCCGGCGAGCGCGCCGATGCGGATCGCGGGTTTGCAGTAATCGGAGAAGATAAGGAACGTACCGCCGTAGGGAATGACGCCGCCATGCAGCGCCATGCCGTTCATCGCCGCCGCCATGCCGTGCTCGCGAATGCCGTAATGCATGTAGCGGCCGGAAAAATCGCTGGGCGAAATCTCCTTCAGGCCCTTGGTCTTCGTGTTGTTCGAACCCGTGAGGTCCGCGGAGCCGCCGATGGTTATGGGAATCTGCGCATTGATGACTTCGAGTGCGGCTTCGGAGGATTTGCGCGTCGCAAGCGAAGGCTTCTCGGCGGAGGTTTTCTTTTTGAGCTCTTCGATGGCCGCGCCGAAGCTCGCAGGCAATTCACCGGAAAGTGCTGCGGCAAACGACGCATCGGCGTTCTTCGCCCGAGCCTCCCACACTTCGCGTGCACTTTTTCCCTTCGCGCCGATTTCGCGCCATGCGGATATGAGATCGTCCGGCACGACAAACGGCGGATAATTCCAGTCGAGATTCTTGCGCGCGCCCGCGATTTCTTCCGCGCCGAGCGCTTCGCCATGCGCCTTAGCCGTGCCGGCTTTCTTCGGCGCGCCGAAACCGATCACAGTTCTGCAACTGATAAGCGTCGGACGATCCGCATGCTGCGCTTCTTCGAGTGCGCTTGCGACTTCATCGGCGTTCAATCCATCCACGCTATGCGTGATCCAGCCCGCTGCCTCGAAGCGTTCTCGCGTGTTGGTCGAATCCGAAAGTTCCGTGTCGCCATCGATGGAGATGTTGTTGTTGTCGTAGAGCACAATGAGCTTGGAGAGGCGCAAATGGCCCGCCAGGCTGATCGCCTCATGGCTGATACCTTCCATGAGGTCGCCGTCGCTCGCGATGACATAGGTCTTGTGATCAACAAGATCATCGCCAAACCGCGCATGCATGCTGCGCTCGGCAATCGCCATGCCCACCGCCGTCGCAATGCCCTGGCCGAGGGGGCCCGTCGTCGTCTCGATGCCCGCGAGATGGCCATATTCGGGATGGCCCGCACACGGGCTTCCCAATTGGCGGAAATTCTCGATGTCCTTGATCGTGATGTCTTCGTAGCCCGTCAGGTACAGGATCGAATAAAGCAGCATCGAACCGTGACCGGCCGAAAGCACGAAACGGTCGCGGTCAGTCCATTTGGGCGCGGACGCATCGAATTTGAGGAATCGCGAGAACAGGACCGTCGCCACATCGGCCATGCCCATGGGCATTCCGGGATGGCCGGAGTTCGCTTTCTCGACGGCATCCATCGAAAGCGCGCGGATCGCGTTTGCAAGTCGGCGTATTTCGGCAGCGCTGTGCAT
>DATHQA010000278.1:0-2747 GCA_035483375.1 Rhizomicrobium sp.
CATTGTCCACGCGCAGGACGCGCGCCTCTATTGCCTGGTCCGCGCGCACCTGCGTCGTGCCGAGCGCCGCACACAGAACAACCGAGCCGAAACGGCGCAGATGCATCTATTTGAGCGGTTCGAGACTCACGCCTTTCGGCGGCGCGATCCAATCCGGCACAAAGAAATCCGGCATGAGCGATTTCGTCGGATCGACGCGGTAGCGGTCGAAATCCGTCACGCCATTCTCCGCGAGGAATGTGTCATCAATGATGAAATTGCCCGTGAAGTGCCGTGACGGTTTCTCGAAGATCATCGCCGCGGCATCGGACAGGATATCGACGGTACGGCAATGCCTCATGCCCTCTTCGCCCGCAAGCGCATGCTGGATCGCTGCGGTTGCGATACCCGTGCGCGGCCACAACGCGTTGAACGCGATGCCGTCATCGGCGAATTCCGCAGCCATGCCGAGCACGCACATGCTCATGCCGAATTTCGCCATCGTGTAGGCCGTGTGACCAGCGAACCAGCGCGGTGTCATGTCGAGCGGCGGCGACAGCATGAGTACATGCGGATTGGCCGATTTCTTCAAATGCGGAATGCACGTCTTTGAAACGAGATATGTGCCCCGCGAATTGATCTGATGCATGAGATCGAAGCGCTTCATATCGGTTGCGAGCGTGCCCGTGAGCTGAATCGCGCTTGCATTGTTCACGCAGATATCGATGCCGCCGAATTTCTCCACGCATTGCGCAACCGCGCTCTGCACCTGATCATCGAAGCGGATATCGCAAAGCAGCGGCAGCGCCTTGCCGCCTGCCTTCTCGATTTCCTCCGCAGCCGTATAGATCGTGCCCGGCAATTTCGGATGCGGCTCAGCCGTCTTGGCAGCGATAGCGATATTCGCTCCGTCTTTTGCCGCGCGCAATGCGATGGCGAGACCAATGCCCCTGCTCGCGCCTGTGATGAAGAGAGTCTTGTTCTTCAATGACATTGCAATTCCCTTCTTATGAGAATAGCGAATGGCGAGTAGCGAATAGAAGCTCTATTCGCCATTCGCTATTCACTATTCGCTTTATACCAAACTACTCCGTCCGTATCCGTGTGCTTCGTCATCTCGCCGCGCGCGATGAGACAATTGAGATGTGCGATGCTTTCGCCTGTCGCCATGATCGTATTGCCCGATGTGATGCGGCTTCGGAACAATGCCGGGAAGCAATCGATGGCGCGTTTGGATTCCTCGCAAAGCGTCTTCAATCGCGCAAGATTTATCTCGTGATCGTCGATCAGTTCCTGCAAGCGCTTATGTGCGCCACGAAACGGTTCATTATGCGAAGGCAGCACAAGCACATCTTCAGGCAGCAACGTTTTCAATCGCGCACAGGATTCCAGCCAATCGCGCAAAGGATCGGCCTCGGGCTCTGTCGGAAACACGGACACATTCGAAGAAATACGCGGCAGCAATTGATCGCCCGAGATCAAAACGTTTTCGCTCTCGCACCATAAGCAGGCGTGCTCCGGCGCATGGCCGCGCCCGATGACGACGCGCCACACGCGTCCGCCGATTTCGATTTCTTCGCCTTCCTGAATGCGGCGATAGGAATTGGGCAGCTTATGCACGCCCAGCCCGAAGCCGCCAAAGCGCTCGCGATAGCGCTGCAGCATCTCCTCATCGAAGCCCGCGCCTTTGAAGAAATGCACGCCCTCGTCCGGCGCCTGCTGGCCTGTATCGGCGACGAGATTGCGGCACAAAAGAAAATCCGTGCGCGTCATCCACAGCGCGACATCGAAGCGATGCGTCAGCCATCCAGCGAGGCCCACATGATCGGGATGCAGATGCGTGACGATCACGCGCTTCACGGGCCGCCCTGCCATCGTGCCGGCAAACAGCATCTCCCACGCATCCATCGTCGGGCGGTCGCGAATACCCGTATCCACGATGGTCCAACCGTCGCCGTCCTCGAGCAGCCACAGATTGATGTGGTTGAGCTGCATGGGCAGGCGCATGCGTACCCAATGCACGCCGGGCGCGACAAGCACAGTCTCGCCCGGTTCCGGGCGGCGCTCGAACGGGTAATCGAGATTACGCCCCGGACGCGCCGGAGCCTCAGCTTCGCTCACGGTATGTTTCCCAAGGGCCACACCGAATATGGGACCGGGATGCGGCGCGTCAAGCGGTTGGCTATAAGGGCGCATGATTGTGTCGGGAAAACTGGTGCGCGCGGATGCGGGCGCAATTGCGCCCGCGGGCGAAGCCCTGCGGCGCGGCGGCCTCGTCGCGTTTCCGACCGAAACGGTTTACGGCCTTGGCGCCAACGCGTTCGACGACAATGCGGTGGCTGGAGTTTTCGCGGCGAAGGGACGGCCGCGATTCAATCCGCTCATTGTTCATGTGCGCGACCTGAAGGAAGCCGCGCTTTATGGCGAGTTCTCGGACATGGCGCGCGAATTGGCGGCGGCATTCTGGCCGGGGCCGCTGACGCTCGTAGTGCCGCGGGTAAAAGATTGCGCTTTGTCGCTCCTCGTAAGTGCAGGCCTGGATACGGTGGCGATGCGCGCGCCTGCTCACCCGGTGGCGAAAGCGTTGTTGATCGAAGCAAAGCTGCCGGTGGCTGCACCTAGCGCAAATCCATCTGGCCGCCTTAGCGCCACACGTGCAAGCGATGTCGCGGAAACTTTGAGCGAGCATGTGGATTTTATATTGGATGGCGGTGATTGCCCCGTAGGCATAGAATCCACCGTGATCGGGTTTGATGATGGAATGGCGG
>DATHQA010000279.1:0-3499 GCA_035483375.1 Rhizomicrobium sp.
ATTCTCACGGGCGCGGTCGGCGGCGTGTTCGGCCAGCTTTCGACGAAGACTGCATAAGCGCAATCCCGCGAAGTGGGTACCGGTTCGCGTCAGATTGCGCGACAATTGAAGGAAGTATCGGCTGTCCGGACTCAAGAGCCCGGTAGGGGCTGGGGGGCTTGCTTTTCCCGGACTCCGGTCAGATCGGACAGCCGACAAGGGGTATATGGGTGTCGAAAAAGGCCCTCGCTTGTCGCAAAAGTGACCATTTCGTGACGTCAAAATCCAAGAAGGAAAGTATCCATGAGCCGTCTGCTGCAGATCACCGAGAAAGTTCACGCCTATGTCGAGCGCGTCGGTGTGCGCGAGCATCCCGCACTTGCGCATTGCCGCGAGGAGACGGCGAAGCTTCCCATGTCGATGATGCAGATTGGGCCGGATCAGGGCGCGCTCATGGCGATGCTCGCGAAACTCATCGGCGCGACGCATTATCTCGAGATCGGCACGTTCACGGGCTACAGCGCGCTTTCTGTGGCGCTCGCGATGCCGGGCAATGGCCGCGTCGTGGCTCTCGATGTCAGCAAGGAATTTACTGATCGCGCGCGCGGCTATTGGCGCGAGGCGGGTGTGGAACAGAGGATTGATCTGCGCCTTGGGCCTGCGCTGGACTCCCTCGATGCGATGATCGCGGCAGGCGAGGGGCCATTCGATTTCGTGTTCATCGACGCTGACAAGTCGAATTACGACTTCTATTACGAGCGCGCGCTGAAGCTCGTGCGCGCGGGCGGGCTCATCGCACTCGACAATATGCTGTGGAGCGGCTCCGTCGCCGATGATGAAGACCAGCGTGACGATCCGCGTGCGCTGCGTGCACTCAACGCGAAAATCCATGATGATGATCGGGTGGACATGGCGCTGGCCGCGCTCGGCGACGGCATCATGCTCGTGCACAAACGCTGAAAAAGAAAAAGCCCCGCTTTAATCGGCGGGGCTTTTCGTTTGGGCTTGTTCAGCGCCGGTCGCCCATCAGGCGCATGAGCATCATGAACAGGTTGATGAAGTCGAGATAGAGTTTCAGCGCGCCCATGATCGCCTTGCGGCCCGAGACGGTGCCGTCGTCGTTGGCGACATACATCTCCTTGATCCATTGCGTGTCATAGGCGGTAAGGCCCGTGAAGATGAGCACGCCCGCAACCGAGATCACCCATTGCATCATGGAGGAAGCGAGGAAGATGTTCACGACAGAGGCGATGATAAGCCCGATCAATCCCATGAACAGGAACGAGCCGAAGCCCGACAGATCGCGTTTCGTCGTATAGCCGTAAAGGCTCATTGCGCCAAACGTCGCCGCTGTGATGAAGAAGGTCTGCGCCACGCTGGCGCCCGTGTAGAGCAACAGGACCGGCGCCAGCGAAACGCCCATGAGTGCCGCATAGCCCCAGAACGTCGCCTGCGCAGCACCTAGGCTCATGCGGTTGATGCGGAACGACAGGAACATCACGAAGCCGATGGGGGCGAGCAACGCCACCCAGCCGAGCAGCGAAAGGCTCACACCGCGTTCGGTCGCGACGAAGAACATGTCACGCACGGCGGGCACGGTCGCTACGATCCACGCAGACACGCCGGTCAGACCGAGGCCCACGAGCATGTAATTGTAGACGCGCAGCATATAGGCCCTGAGGCCCTGGTCGATGACACCGGCGGCGGCCGTCTGGCCGCGCAAGGCCGGATTGTAATTGTCAGGCATGGTTTGTCCCTTTTGACCGGCATGTGGCCGGCTCGACTCTCAATATCGGTGGTCGCGAGGTCCGGTTCAAGGTTCCGCGTCGCCACATTGCAAAAATGTCAAGGAATTCAGGGGTTCCGCAAGAGGGCCGCGGGCTTGGCGGCCAGTGCCGTCCAGGCGCCCGCGAGGCCGAACGTCAGCGTCGCCGCAGCCCCGCCCAGAATGGTCAGCAGCGCCGCGCCGAGGTCGAAGGTCATGGGTTCGTGGAAGACGTGCTCGGAGATGAGGGATGCCGCGAGGCTCCCCGACCCGAGCGCCAGCCCACCCGTCACAAGCCCCAACGCGCCATACTCGAGCGCCGTGATGAGCGCGATGCGCCCGCGCGTGGCGCCGAGCACTTTGAGTACCGTCGCATCGTAAAGCCGCGCGCGTCCGCCCGCCGCAATCGCGCCTGCCAGCACGAGCAGGCCCGCAAAGATCGTGAGCAGGCTCGCCGCCCGGGTGCCGAGGCGCAATTGCTCCAGCAGCGCGCTCACCTGCGCAATCGCTTCGCGCACGCGCACGACGGAGATGTTGGGGAATGCATCGGTGACGGCGCGATAAAGGCTTTCCTCATCGCGCGCCGCCACATGCACGCTGGCGAGAAACGCATGCGGCGCCTTGTCGATCACACCCGGCGAAAGGATCAGCACGAAGTTTTGCCGCCCATTGCTGAAATCCACATGCCGGAAATTGGCGATGCGCCCCGTGATGTCGCGGCCAAGCACATTCACCGTGATCGTATCGCCGAGCTTGAGGTTCATGTCCTTCGCGAGATCGCCGTCGAACGAGATGAGCGTGGGGCCTTTATAATTCGCAGGCCACCATTGGCCTTCCATCATTTCCGTATTCTTCGGCGGTGTCGCGGCATAGGTGATGCCGCGATCGCCCGAAAGCACCCAGCGCGCGCTCTGCGCGATCTTCACATCGCGCGCGGGCACGCCGTTGAGTGCCGCGATACGTCCGCGGATCATCGGCGTGCGGCGATAATCCTGCACGCTCGCATAATGTGAAACGATTGCGTCGAAGCGTTGCGTCTGCGCCGGCTGGATATCGATGAAATAGAAACTCGGCGCGCTGTCGGGCAATTCGTTTTCGACCTGTGCGGAGATCGTGCGGTCGAGCAGCGTAACGGTTGTGAGCAATGTGAGGCCGAGGCCCAATGCCGTCACGACGCCCGTCATCGATGCGCCGGGGCGTGTCATATTCGCAAGCGCAAGCCGCAAACCGGGCGAGCGCGGCCGCGGCACATGACGCGCGATGAAGCGCAAACATTCCGCAATGACGCGCAGCGCGATAAGGCCTGCAATGATGCCCGCGATGAACTCGGTGGCGAACACGGGCGAGGGCGCGAGCACGAGCGTCAATGCAATGACAAGCAATCCGGCGAGCGCCGCAGCAATGAGATAGGGCAGGCGGCCGCGTGCGCTACTTGGCGCGACGAGATCGCGAAACAGGTTTGCAGGCGCGATCTCGCGGGCACGCGCCAGCGGCGGAATGCCGAAGATCGTCGCCGACAGAAGTCCGAACGCGGCGGCGAGTACGAGTGGCCCCGGATAAAGCGCAAAGATCGCGGGCATGGGCAAGCGCGCGGCATAGAACCAGCCGATGGCGAATGGCACAGCAGCGCCGATGACAAGACCCACAATCACGGCGAGTGCCGCGATCGCCATGATCTGCATGAAGAATGTGAAGAATATCAAGCGCCCATCCGCACCGAGCGATTTGAGGATCGCGATTTCGCCGCGCTTGCGG
>DATHQA010000280.1:0-5449 GCA_035483375.1 Rhizomicrobium sp.
GAATGGCAATATGGCGTGAGCGCCGCAATCGCGACCGGCCATGACGTATTTGTCACGGCAGGATTGTTCTCCGTGTTCCATCTCGATTTCAGTCTCACGAGCGTGGCGGCGCTGCTGACCCTTGCGGGCTATTCGATCAACGACACGGTCGTCGTGTTCGACCGGATCCGCGAGAACCGGCGCAAATATAAGCGCATGCCGCTTGGCGAACTCATCAATCTGTCGACCAATCAAATGGTGACGCGGACGATCCTCACCTCCGGCGCGACCGCGATCTCGATTCTGCCGCTGCTTATTTTCGGCGGGCCGAACCTGTTCGATTTCACGGCTGCGATCCTGTTCGGCATCGTGGTCGGCACATTTTCGTCGATCTATGTGGCGGCGGCCTTGCTGCTTTATCTGCCTGCGCCCGCGGGCGGCATCGAAGAGGCTGCTCCGGCTGCAGTCTAAGCAGGCCATAATTGTGCCAACATGAATGTCAATATGCGCCCCGTCAGGGAGCGCGAGACCATGTCCGTTTCGAAAAGCGCAATTTTATGTGCGGCCCTTCTGCTTGCCGGTTGCGCGAGCGGCGGCAGCGGCTCGTCCAATCTCGCGCCGACCGCGTCATCGGACACGACGAAACCGGACGAAGGTTCGCCCGCCTATGTCATGGGGTTTTCGGATGGCTGCGCGACGTCGAATCCGCGCTATCGCAAGCAGAACAATCTCACGGCCAAGCGCGACGAGGCGCAATACAATTCCGACAACAATTATCACAAGGGCTGGGACAAAGGGTATCTGAGCTGCGAGGACAAGATCGACTCCGGCGGACTTCCGATTCCCGGCAATTCCGTTATCCTTTGACCTGAGACAAGCGGGTTGCTGCCCGCGTGAAAATGAACTGCAATCACAAGCCCCTAGGGAGCGAACGTCCATGCACTCTTTCTCGAAAAGCCTGATCCTTGCCGCCTTCGTGACCGCATCGCTGGCGGGCGTATCGAAATCTTTCGCCGACGACACGAAGATCGACGAGAATTCGCCGAGCTATGTCACCGGCTTCACCGATGGCTGCGCCACGGCCAATCCGCGCTACCGCAAGGAAAACAATCTGGAGGCCAAGCGCGACCCGTCCTACGACACCGACGCCAATTACAAAAAGGGTTGGGACAAGGGTTACTACAAGTGTGAGGACAAGATGGATTCCGGCGGACTGCCGATCCCCGGTAACTCGGTCATCATGTAAGCCAAATACGTCATGGCCGGATTCAATCCGGTCATGACGGTTGGAATTAGAACGGCAGCACGTCGCGGTGATGCGTGTAGGAGAGATATCCCGCATTGACGCCCGCGCGTAGGCCAACGCCCGTGCGCATCGGCACAAGCGTGATATCGCCCGCGCGCTGATAATTCACGCCGATGCCGGCGACGAAGTAATAGCTGCCGTCCACGCCGGGAAAGCGCTGATAAAGGTCTTCGGTGCGGCGAAGATTATAGACGAGCGTGAATGTCTTCGACGCATTGCCGCCGACATCGAAACCGACCGACGGCCCCTGCCAGAATATTTTGACCGCCGGCTTGTGCTTGCGATAGAGCCAGCCTTGGCCATAGCGCAGGCCGACGACGACCGCGCCGGATTCCTCATCGCCCTCGATATAGGCATCCGGCATGCCCTGATCGGCGAAGACGCGCTGCACGGCCTTGGCGACGGCTTCCGACGTCGTGCCGAAAAAGCCGGAGGCTGCCTTCACGATCTCGTTCTGGCTGAACTGGTCCGAAACCGGCTCGCCTGCGCGCGTGGGCAGCGCGACAAGCGCAAATATCGCGGCAATGGCGGGAAGAAAGCGGGAAAAAACCATTTGTGCTCTCCTGAGGCCTGAACGAATCGATCCTAGCATGAAACGTTCGGCCGCAAGGTTCGGATGAACACGACCACCCCGCTTTGCGTTACAGTTTGGACATGAGCAGCGAAGAACAGAACGGCGCGACAGGCAAATTGGGCATCGGCGGATGGATCGTCATCCTCGTGCTCGTGGGGCTTCTCGTTGCGGCGATCATCTATGCGATCCAGGCCTGGGGCGCGATGGATGGCGTCGGCATCTCGACCGCCGGCTGGGTGTTCATGGCGCTTGGCATCATCGTGACGACGGCGGTGGGCGCGGGCCTCATGGGCCTCGTCTTCTATTCGAGCCGCAAGAATTTCGATCAGTGAGACGAAAGATCGATCGCGTGGCCATCGACGGGGCGGCCCGGCTGTAGGCCGAGCAGCGCCATCACGGTCGGATGCACATCGGTCATGCCAAGGCGCGGGATTTCTTTGCCGGGAGCCACGCCCGCGCCCCAGGCATAGAAAATGCCGTGCATCTGCACGATATGCGGATCATAGCCATGCGTGGCCTTCAGCCCGCCGAAGGGCGGGGTAAATGTGGAAGGCCATATACTCTCGACGCCGAGCCAATGCGCATATTCGGGAAACGCTTCCGGCCCCACGATCCAGTAAGGCGGGTGCGCAACAAGCAACAGATCGCCTGTGCGCGGCCCATCGCCCAGATGCGCGTAAGCGGGAAAATGGCCTTTGCGATAGACATCGAACGCATATTTGTACGCCGCAAGCGCACGTTCGACACGGTCGATGCTTTCACCTTTGTCGAGATAGAGAAACGCCGTCGCGCCGTCGCTTGCCTGTTTCGCCTGAATGCCGTTCGCACCCATGATGCGGCCGATATTGATGAGCGGTCCCACATCCATCATGCCGTGATCGGTGCCGATGATGAGCGTGCCTTCGCGATCGGGCGGCATCGCCTTGATCGCGGCCATGAGTCTTCCCACAATCGCGTCGCATTTGCGCACGGCTTCCAGCGTCTTGGACGCGGTCGTGCCGTTGTAATGGGCGATCTCGTCGGGGATCGGAAAATAAAGCGCGATAAGGCGCGGATGATCCGGACGGTTGTCGCGCAACAGCGACAGCGCGCGGTTCAGGATCACCTCATCGGATTCATGTTTTTCCCACGGCACCGGCGGGTTTGTGTAAGTCGCAAGCTCGCCATGCGACGTGGACCAGCGATTGATGAAATTGAACACGGCCGTTTTCACGCCCTGGCGTTCGGCGGCCTGCCACATCGTCTCGCAGCCCGTCATCCAATCCGCATCGGGATCTTCTTTGTATAGGCCTTTCTTCGGATCGTAGAAGATGTTCGACATGATGCCGTGATGCGCGGGGATGCATCCCGTCTCGAACGTCGTGTGATTCAACATCGACAGCGTCGGGAATTCCGGCACGAGATGCCGCGACCACGCGCCTTCGCGTTTGATGCGGTCAAGATTGGGCGTGGACGTCGCGTCCGCCATCGCAGGCGCAAAGCCGTCGAACATCACGACGATGACGGTGCGTTCGGCGGCGTGCGCGCCCGCGAATCCGAACAGGACAACAAGCGCGACGAGGATGCCGCGCGCGCTGCGCATCACGCAGTACCTTTCGCGACGAAGAACGAATTGGCGAAGGCTTCGGCTTTCTTGCCGTAGAGGAACGGTCCGCCGTCAAGTGTCGTCACGCTGCCGCCCGCTGCGGCAAGCACCGCATGGCCTGCAGCCGTATCCCATTCCATCGTACGGCCCGTGCGCGGATAGATGTCGGCTTCCGCCGCCGCGACGAGACAAAATTTCAGCGACGATCCCGCTGCCGCGAAATCCTTGATCTTGTAGGCTGCGAGATATTCATCCGTCTTTGCATCGCGATGCGAACGGCTTGCGACCGCGACCCAGCCATCGCTTGCGGGCTTCCTCGTGGCAATCGGTTTGGCGGCGGACCAATCGAGCTTGTCGCCTTTGATCTCCCACGCGCCCGCGCCGACTTCGCCCATGAACAGCCGTCCAATCGCCGGCGCATAAACGACACCGCGCACAGGCTTGTCATTCTCGATCTCGGCGATGTTGACCGTGAACTCGCCATTGCGGCTGATGAATTCCTTTGTGCCGTCCAGCGGATCGACGAGAAAGAATTTCGTATCGACGGATGCGACGCGGCCTGCCGCGGCCTCTTCCTCCGCGATGATCGGAATGCCCGCAAAGGCTGTACGCAAGCGTTGCAGGATGAACGCTTCGGCTTCTTCGTCCGCCGCCGTCACGGGCGAGGAATCATCCTTCTGCCGCGTCTCGACGGAAGGCGCCTTGTAATGCCGCATGATGATAGCGCCGGCGTCGAAGGTGATCTCGGCAAGGGCGCGCAAGGAAGACGAAGGCGTTGCGGACATCTTAAACATTCCTTAAGAGGCGCACGCGACAGTCACACATTCGAAACTATGCGGCGGGCACCATGAACGATCTCGATTTTGCGGCTTTCATGGTCAGCCGTGTATGCCACGACCTCGTAGGGCCGTTGGGCGCGGTGGTCAACGGCCTCGAGGTGCTTGAGGACGAGCGCGATGCCGCGATGCGGGCCGATGCGCTCAAGATCGTCACGTCGAGTGCGGATCAGGCGCTGGCCCGGTTGCAATTCATGCGTATCGCCTTTGGCGCTGCAGGTTCGGCGGGCGCGGAACTCGATCTCGGCGAAATCGGCCGCCTTATCCTGGGCCTTGTCGCGGGCACGAAGATCGAAGTCGATTGGCACGCCGCCAATGTCCATTGGCCCAAGGATTGGGCGAAGCTGCTCATGAACGCCACGCTTCTCGCCGCGGATTGTCTGCCGCGCGGCGGCCATGTACGCGTGGACACGAGCGAGGATCCGGCGGCTCCCGCCTTTACGATCAAGGCTCGGGGGCAGAACGCGCGCGTGCTCGAGGAAGTCGAGAAAGCCGTGCGCGGCGAAGCGTCGGCCACGCCAAGTGACGCGCGGGGCGTGCAGCCTTATCTCACGCACAAGCTTTCGCGGACCCTCAATGCTGGGCTTACGCTCACGGCGAGCGAAGGGCTTATTGAACTCGCCGCCGGATAGGCGACCTTCAGACAGCGTTTACCTTCGCGCTCTAGGATTTCGAATTGGAACAATCCCGGGGCCGGGAGCCGCTCATGAAATCATGCCTTATCGTGGATGACAGCCGCGTCATCCGCAAAGTCGCTGCCCGTATCCTCGAGGAGTTGCAATTCCACACCGAGGAAGCCGAGGACGGCGCGTCCGCGCTTTCGGTCTGCCGTCACAGCATGCCCGATGTGATCCTGCTCGACTGGTCGATGCCGAACATGCCGTGCCAGGAATTCCTGCGCTCCGTACGCAAGGAGAAGGACGGCAAGCGTCCGAAGATCGTGCTGTGCACGACGGAGAATGACGCCAATCACATCGCCGATGTGCTTGGCGCAGGCGCCGACGAATACATCATGAAGCCGTTCGACAAGGCGAGCCTTTCTGCGAAGCTTGCCGAGATCGGCGCGCGCTGAATGCGCGTTTCGCCATGAGCGCAAACGATTTTGCGTTCCTCTCCGACCTGTTGAAGCGCCGTTCGGGCATGATGTTGCCCACGGCGAAAAGCCATCT
>DATHQA010000281.1:0-3803 GCA_035483375.1 Rhizomicrobium sp.
GTTGGAACATAAGGCTGCCACGCAAGGCGAAATGGTAGCAGAGATCATCGCAGGCCACACGCGCCGCTTCGATCCCGCCTGCATTCCCGCCGTGTGCTTCACAGAGCCGGAGATCGCGAGTGCCGGATTGCTGCCCACGGATGTGCAGGGCGATGATGTGATTGTCTCCATGTTTCCATTTTCGGCAAACGGCCGTGCGCTGAGCATGGAGGCGGGCGAGGGCTTTGTGCGCATCGTTGCGCGCAAATCCGATCATCGCGTGCTCGGCATCCAGGCGGTCGGCGCGCATGTTTCCGAATTGTCGAACGAATTCTCGCACGCGATCGAGATGGGCGCGTTGCTGGAAGACGTCGCGGGCACGATCCATGTCCATCCTACGCTTGGCGAAGCGTTCCACGAGGCGGCATTGCGCGGCCTCGGCCACGCCATCCATATATGAGCGCGCGCGCGAAACTCGTGATCGGCAAGCCGCTTTCGCTGCGCGACCTGCGGCGCGCTTATGAAGCGCCTGTCGAAATCGCTTTCGATGCCGATGCGATGAAGAAGGTGGGGGCGAGTGCTGCCACGCTTGCACGTATCGCGGCTTCGGGACAAACGGCCTATGGCGTGAACACGGGCTTCGGCCTTCTCGCGCAAACGCGCATCGCGCCCGAGCAGCTTGCGCAGTTGCAGCGCAATCTCGTGCTTTCGCATGCGGCAGGCGTGGGTGCGCCGTTGCCGGACGAAATCGTACGGCTCATGATGGTGTTGAAGCTTGCGGGACTTGCGCGCGGCGCGTCGGGTGCGCGCATGGACGTGTTGCACGCGATCAAAGCGTTTCTCGATTACGAAATCTATCCTTGCGTTCCGGGGCAGGGTTCCGTTGGCGCGTCCGGCGATCTCGCGCCGCTTGCGCATATGAGCGCGGCACTTATGGGCATCGGCGACGTACGCGTGCACGGTGAATTGCGTGCAGCGAAGGATGCGATTGCGGATGCTGGTTTACAGCCGCTTGTGCTTGGACCGAAGGAAGGCCTCGCGCTTCTCAACGGCACGCAGGCTTCAACCGCGATGGCGCTTGCGGGATTGTTCGCAGGCGGAAATGTGTTTGCTGCAACACTCATATCCGGCGCGATTTCGACCGATGCGATGAAGGGCAGCGACGCGCCGTTCGATGCACGCCTGCATGCATTGCGTGGTCAGCCGGGCCAGATCGAAACGGCGGCGGCTTTGCGCGCGCTGCTCGCGGGCAGCGCGATCCGCCAATCGCATATCCATTGCGACCGCGTGCAGGATCCTTATTCGTTGCGTTGTCAGCCACAAGTGATGGGTGCCGCGCTCGATCTGTTACGCTTTGCGGGCCGCACGTTGGAGATTGAAGCCAATGCCGTCACGGACAATCCGCTCGTGTTCGCGGAAACAGGCGAAGTGATCTCCGGTGGCAATTTCCATGCGGAGCCTGTGGCGTTCGCCGCCGATCAGATCGCGCTTGCGCTGGCCGAAATCGGTTCGATTGCGGAGCGGCGCATCGCCGTGCTTACCGATCCGAAGATGAGCGGCTTGCCCGCGTTTCTCGTGCGCGACAATGGCGTCAATTCCGGTTTCATGATCGCGCAGGTGACGGCAGCCGCACTCGTGTCCGAAAACAAGATGCTCGCGCATCCTGCAAGCGTGGATTCGATTCCGACATCGGCGGGACAGGAAGATCACGTCTCGATGGCAGCGCATGCGGCGCGGCGTCTTTTGCTGATGGCGGAGAATGCGACGAACGTCATCGCGATAGAATTGCTCGCAGGGACTCAAGGCATCGAATTTCACCGGCCGCTGAAAAGTTCCGCTGTGCTCGAGCAATGCATCGCCGCCTTGCGCGCAGAGGTACCATTCTATGATCAGGATCGTTTCTTCGCGCCCGATATCGCGGCGGCGGCGAATGGCATACGCGATGGACGTTATCGCGAAGCGCTGGCGCCAATATTCAATATGTTTGTTTAGCCGAACACGCTCGCCATGAAGGCGGGCGCGAGCGAAACGGTCGAAAGCTCCGCCTCGCTGTCGGCGAAAGATTGCGTGGCGCGGTCGACCGCCGCGCGCGATGTGTGGCGCGGCCGCGCGACGACAAGCACCGTGTCGGCATGATGCGAGAGCGTTTGCGCGTCGTCGGCGGACAGAACCGGCATCGTGTCTATGACGACGAGATCGCTCATGCCGCGCAATTGCTGGATCAAGCCGCTGATCGCAGGCGAGTTGAGCAATTGCGTCGGGTTCTTCAAGCCTTGCGAACATGCAAGCACCATCGCGGAGGATCGCGGATCGCGGAAGAAACATTGCGAAAGCGGCAGGCGCCCCGTCAGTGCGGCAAGAAGCCCGCGCTCCGGCATCGCGCCAATCGTCTGCGCCACTTGCGGCGCGCGGAAATTCCCGTCAAGCAAAATCGTTTTGAGGCCCGCGCGCGCGGCGGATCGCGCAAGGCTCACCGCGACGGTCGTCTTGCCCTGGCCGTTCACGGGCGAGGTGACGACGACAACGCGTGCGCCGCGGCCCGACGAGGCGGGTGCCACTCTGCGGCGCAATTGCTCGATGGCTTTCGCAAACGGCGAATTGGGATCGCGCGTGACGAGATCGGCGAGGCCCGCAAGGTTTTTGCCCGTGGGTTCGGGAATCTTGATCGTTGTCGGCAATCGCGTGCGGCCTGCGCGCGCGGGCATTGATGAGCCGCCACGCTCGGCGATGAGCGCAAGCAAGATGCCGAGCAGTAATCCTGCCGGCAACGCGGCGCCGACAAGCAACAGACGCGGCGGCCCGCTCGGTGACGTGGGCGTCGCGGCTGTCGAGATGATGCGCACATCGGGAATCTCATCGCCTTGGGGCGATTGCGTTTCGCGCAGGCGCGAGACGAAGGCTTCATATTCGCTTTGCGTAGACGCGGCATCGGCCTCAAGCGCTTTCAGCTTCACGCGTGCGAGATTTTGCTGCGCGGAACGGCGCTCTGCGATGGCGAGATTGCCTTGCAGCGAATTCACTTCGGCCTGCGCGGTCGCAAGATCGTTGGAAACGATTTCGGCGACACGGCCCACTTCGAGATTGATCTTGTTTTCGAGATCGCGCTTTTGCGACTCGATCTGCATCATCTGGGGATAACGCGGGCCATAACGTGTGGCGAGTTGCGCTTCCTGCTGGATGAGGTCGGATTCCTGCTTGCGCAATTCCGTGATGACGGGCGAAGTCGCTGCTTGCGAACCATTCGCCACATCGCCGGACCGCCTGAGCACCGTCACGCGATCATAGGCCGCCTGCTTCGCCGCAAGATTGGTTTGCGCCTCCACAAGTTGGGCTGAAACGGCGGTCATCTGCTGATCGGCAATGGAGCCATTGGCAGATGTGTCGTTGATGCCGTTCTCAGCCTTGTAACGCTGCACGGCTTCTTCGGCGGTTTCGAGTTCCGCAGCAAGCCCATGCACGCGATCACTCAGCCACTGCGTCGTCTTGCGCGTAATGTCAAATTCCGCATCTTCCTGATCTTCAACGTAAGCCTGCGCCACCGCATTGGCGATGCGCGCGGCCTTCGTCGCATCTTTCGACGAGAAACCGATGGAAAGGCTTGTGGAAAGTCCTATCGTGTCCACGGAAAGATGCTTGAGGAACACGTCGATCACGCCGTCGTGCCTCAGCGCTGGATCCGCCACATGCGGCGCGAATTCGGGATCGCTGGCGAGATGCAACTTGTCCACCACGCGGCCCGCCAATTCGCGCGAGGTGAGGATCTGAATCTGGTTCTGCAGCGAAGCGGGATCGGTCGGCATCTGCGAGAGCACGGCGGTGAGATC
>DATHQA010000282.1:0-3324 GCA_035483375.1 Rhizomicrobium sp.
GCCGCAAACCTATTACGACGCAAGCGCTGCCCGCGCGCCCGAACGCCCGCGCCTGTCGGGCAATGTACGGGTCGATGTCTGCGTGATCGGCGGCGGATATACGGGGCTTTCGGCGGCGTTGCATCTGGCCCAGCGTGGCGCGCATGTCGTGTTGCTCGAAGCGGGCGCAATCGGCGCAGGTGCATCGGGCCGCAATGGCGGGCAAATCCATACCGGCCTGCGCAAGGATCAGGCGGAGCTGGAACGCTGGCTCGGCAAGGAGCATGCGCGCGATCTGTGGCGACTCACCGAAGACGCGAAAGCGTTGTTGCGCGAACTCATCGCCACGCATGGCATCGAATGTGCGTTGAAGGATGGCCTCGTCATCGCCGCGCATAACGAAAAGGCGGCGCGCGCCCTCACCGCCGACACGCGGCATTTGTGGTCCTACGGCTATACGAAAGCGCGCATGATGGATGTGCGTGAAACGGCCACGATGCTCGGCACGTCGATTTATCCGGGGGCACGCTTCGATGCAGGCGGCGGTCATCTGCATCCGCTTTCCTTCGCCCGCGGATTGGCTGTAGCGGCGGAAAGCGCGGGCGCGACATTGTTCGAACATTCGCGCGCATGTGAGATCGAGCAGAGCAAGACCGATGTGCGCATTGTCTGCGAGAACGGAACGGTGATCGCGGATCGCGTTCTTGTCGCCTGCGATGCGTTCACGGGCGCGCTGCTGCCGGAGATCGCGCCTTATATCGCGCATGTGGAAAGTTTCATCGTCGCGACGGCGCCGCTCGGCAATCTCGATGCGCAAATTCTTCCTTGCGATGCCGCCGTCGCCGATACGCGCCATGTGCTCGATTATTATCGCAAAGCCGATGGCCGCATGTTGTTTGCGGGCCGCGAAGCCTATTTCTCCGTGCCATCCGATATTGCGCACCTCGTGCGGCCGCGCATGAAGCGCGTGTTTCCGGCACTCAGCGATATTCCAATCGAATATGCGTGGAGCGGAACTGTCGGCATCACGCGCACGCGCATGCCGCATTTCGGGCGTATCGGCGCGCGCGTGCTGTTCGCGCATGGCTATTCCGGGCAGGGCGTCGCGCTGTCCGTCATGGGCGGCAAACTGCTTGCGGAAGCGGCCTTCGACAACAACGAAGGCTTCGATGTTTTCGCACGCGTGCCCGCGCAGAAATTCCCCGGCGGCGCGATACTGCGCAAACCGCTCGTCGCGGCGGCGCTAACGTGGTTCAAGATTGCAGACAGATTTTAAATCTGAAAATCAGGCGACATCTCTTCAATGACCTGATTCATCTCTTGCGACGGATTTTTCGCGCCCGCGCATCCCGTGAGCCGTGCAGGCACGCCGACCGCCGTGCATCCCGGCGGCACATTGCGCAACACCACCGAACCTGCGCCGACGCGCGAATATTCGCCGATCTCGATATTGCCGAGCACTTTCGCGCCCATCGAAAGCAGCACGCCGCGCCGGATTTTCGGATGTCGGTCGCCGGTCTCTTTGCCCGTGCCGCCAAGCGTCACGCCATGCAGCATCGACACATCGTCTTCGACGACGGCGGTCTCGCCGATCACGACACCCGTCGCGTGATCGATCATGATACCGCGCCCAAGCCGCGCCGCCGGATGAATGTCCACGTTGAACACTTCGGAAATGCGGCTCTGGAAGAACAGCGCCATGCCTTCGCGCCGCTGACGCCACAGCCAATGCGCGATGCGATAGGATTGCAGCGCATGGAAGCCCTTGAAGAACAGGAACGCTTCGGCATGCGAATGGCATGCAGGATCGCGTTCGAACACCGCCGACAAATCGGCCCGCGCCGCCGCCGCGATATCGGGATCGGCGCTGAGCACCTCATCGAAAATCTCGCGGGTCTGCATGGGGCTCAGATCCTCACCGCCGATTTTCTTGGCGAGGTGATAGGACAACGCATCCTCGAACCGCGAATGTTTGAGGATCGTGGCATGAACGAAGCTTGCCAGTGCAGGCTCGCGCTCGGCCAACGTCTCGGCCTGATCGCGCAGCGCCGACCAGACGGGATCGCAGGTCGCAAGCTTTTCCTGTTTCAGGGCCATAGGCGCTCCTCTTAGAACCATTTTATCTCAGGAAAATGAATTTTCCCAATAACGTCAGGCATTAGAAATCGTTTCTTCAACCGGCGCGCCCTCGCCAGAGGCGTCGTGACACCTTAGATAGTGTGCTGCTTCCGTTCTGCAAGGAGTTTCTGTGAGCGATGTTCTGAACAAGCCCGCGCCAGACGCGCTGGGCCTCCTGCTTTCGCGCCGTTCGGGTTCCGCCAAGGCGATGACGGGGCCTGGGCCGAGCGAGGCCGAGTTGCGCACGATCCTGACGGCGGCAGCACGCGCGCCGGATCATGGCAAACTGTTTCCCTGGCGCTTCATCTTGTTTGAGGACGATGCGCGGGCGCGCATGGGCGAATTGTTGGCGACTGCTTTGCGCGAGAACGATCCGTCCGCGAACGATCAGCGGCTCGACATCGAACGGGCGCGTTTCCTGCGCGCACCTGTCGTTGTGGGTGTGGTGAGCCGCGCGAAACCGGGCATTCCGATCCCCGAATGGGAGCAGCAATTGTCTGCCGGGGCGGTATGCCAGAATATGCTCATTGCCGCGACGTCGATGGGCTATGTCGCGAACTGGCTTACCGAATGGTGCGCTTACGATGCGCATGTCGCGAGAGGATTGGGCCTCGAAGAGAACGAACGCATCGCGGGCTTTGTTTATATCGGAAAGTCGGCTGTAGCACTCGAAGAGCGCGTGAGGCCGGAATTGGAGAAGTTGATTACACGATTTTGATATCGGCCCATCGATACTCAAAACCTCGCTGTCATGGCCCACCGGAGTGCGGGCCACCCAGTTGAAGTTTGCGTGTGCATTCAAAATTAAACTGAGACAATTCTCTGACACCTAATCTGTGTCACCTGGGTGGCCCGCACTCCGGTGGGCCATGACAATTGAGTGTGTGTCACGGAATCCCGATCAGCTTGTGCGTCTGTAAGCTCAATCGCCATTGCGGATGTGAAAGACAATATTTGATCGCGGCCTGCGTGTTTGCATCGCGCGAAGGATTGTCCATCGGCTGGAGGAAGAAATTGTCGAACGATAAATTCGCGAAGCGTTCCGGCATCGCGTCGGATTGCGGATAGACGAGTTTCAACTCGTTTCCGCTGCGCTGCTTCAACTCCGCATTCGATTTTGGACTGACGCAAATCCAGTCGACGCCCGTGGGTGCTTCGATGGTGCCGTTCGTTTCGATGGCGATTTCGAAGCCATGGATATGTAGAGCGCCGATCAATGCTTCATCT
>DATHQA010000283.1:0-3508 GCA_035483375.1 Rhizomicrobium sp.
GATCTCGGCAGTGCTTGCGCAGAGTTCGAAGGAAAAGACCGCGCCGAAGATCGCGTTTCAGTTGCTGCTGTTCCCCGCAACACAAATAGAAATCGAAACGCGCTCGCGCCGCGAATTCGCGGAAGGTTATTTTCTCGAAGGCAAAACGATCGAATGGTTTTTCGAGAATTACGTTCCCACCGATGCCGACAAATCCGATCTGCGC
The DNA here is from genome assembly GCA_035483375.1 of Rhizomicrobium sp. Lineage (GTDB taxonomy): Bacteria > Pseudomonadota > Alphaproteobacteria > Micropepsales > Micropepsaceae > Rhizomicrobium. Next base: position 206 of record DATHQA010000283.1, read on the forward strand.
CTTTCGCCGTTGGCGGCGCCAGATCTTTCGGGATTGCCGCCTGCTTACGTCATGCTTGGCGGGTTCGATCCGCTGCATGATGAAGGTTTGGATTATGCGGAAAAACTAAAGGCCGCCGGCGTTTCCGTGGCTGTCGCGGATTATCCGGATATGGTGCATTGTTTCATCTATCTGCAAGCCGTGCTTCCGCAAGCACGCGAAGCGGTGATGGCGGCTGCTGTCGCTGTGCGTGATGCGCTTGCCGCTGCCTAGTTCGGAATCAGTTTTCCGGGATTAAGAACGCCTTTGGGATCGAGTGTGCGTTTGATCGCGCGCAGGATTTCGATGCCGAGTTCGCCTTTTTCCTGTTTGATCCACGGCAGATGATCTTCGCCCACGCCATGATGATGACTGATTGTTCCGCCGTTCGCCGCGATGGCATCGGACGCGGCGGTCTTGATCTTGCGCCATTGCGCGATCTCGTCGTTCGCGCGCGGGAAGATATAGGTGAAATAGAGGCTCGCCCCGTCGCGATAGACGTGGCTGATATGGCCCATGACGATGCCGCGCGCACCACGCGGAAGCGTCGCTGCCATGCTCGTTTCGAGCGCGTTACGCACCGCCGCATGAAGCCGCTTGATATTCGGCCAGCGCGTCGCGGTTTCGAGCGTGTCGACGCCAACGCCGCGATCCATCATGGGATCGCGCATATAGGGTCCATGAAACCGGCCTTCAAACCAGCGTTGGCCTTGCCCTTTGCCGAGCGCGAGTGCGCTGAATTTTCCGGTAATCTTGTTGAGTTTCTCAAATGCAGCATCTGTTTCTTCGCGGCTGCCTTCGAAGCCAGCGATAAGCACGGATGGTTTGCCTGCGAGGCCGCGCGAACGCAGAAAGAGATTCTCGATGTCGCCGCGAAGCCCTTTCGCTTTGCCGAGGCCAGAAAACGCGCGATAGAAACGTGTTTCCTCCGCATCGGAAAGACGCAGCATGGCGGTGGAAATGTTTTGTTGTTTCACTTCGCGTACGGCTTCCGCACCTGTTTCGAAATCGCGGAACAGAAAGCCGTAATAGTCGCGCACGTCCGGCACGGGCTGAATATGCATGCGCGCTTCGGTAACGATGCCGAAAATGCCTTCCGAGCCCACCGCAAGATCGGCGAGATGTGGCCCGGCAGCCGATGCCGGAAAATCATCGGTTGAAAGCAGTCCTGTCGGCGTTGCGAGCTTCACACCCGCGAGCCAATTCTCCGCGCGGCCATAGCGGCCCGATTGCTGGCCGGAGCCGCGATGCGCGATCCATCCGCCAAGCGTGGAGAATTCGAAGGATTGCGGATAATGGCCGAGCGTCAGGCCTTGCGTAGCGAGTGCTTTGTCGAGGGCTGGACCATAGATGCCGGATTGCGCCGTTGCGATGCGTGCAACCGGATCGACGCCGACCAATTTGTCCATCAACGAAAGATCGACGGTGAGGACGGATTTGAATTTTCCACGTGCGGCGCTGACGCCGCCGACAACACTCGTACCGCCGCCAAAAGGCACGACCGCAATCTCGCGATCCGATGCGAAAGACAGGATGGCAAGAACATCATCGGTCGAACGCGGATAAAGCACGGCATCCGGCGCTACGCTCAAATCGCCCGCACGCAATCGCAGCAGATCGAAATAGCTGCGGCCCAGCGCATGGAATGCGCGTTCGTAGTTATCGTCGCGAACTTGTTCCGCACCGAGCAGCGAAACGAACTTGGCGCGATCATCCGCAGAAAGTTGCGACGGCGGAAGCGTGATGCCTTCGAGTTTGCGCGCCGGCGTGGAGGGCAGAGACGCAACGCCAAGCTCGCCTGCAAGCCACGACCATACTTTTTCGTCGTTCGCGAGCGGATTGGAATGCTCCGCCCAGCCCCAACCATTCCAGCGGATTTTCTTGCGATCCATCATGTCAGCATCTCAGATTGAGGGCGCGCGGCAGGATTTCGAATGTCGCGGGCAGGCGCCCGGCCACTTCGCCCTCGGTTTCGATCAGCACGGGAATATGTTTCGTTTCCGCGACAGGGGCGGCCGTCACGCGGGCACCGCGCAACACGCGCACGGCGGGATTGTTGATGTGTTCGCCCGTATAAATCTGCTGCATCTGTGCGACGGATTTGGCTTTCGACACGCCGCCCATGACGATGACGTCGAACAATCCGTCTGCAGGATCGGCATTGGGCGCGACCTTCATGCCGCCGCCGAAATATTTTCCGTTCGCGACCGCGACGGTCGAGATGGACGCGATCTCGTCGCAGATATCGTCGATACGGATGCGCACGCGCCGCTCGCGATAGGTGAGCATCGTCACGGCACTGTGGAATGCGAATGCAAATGGGCCACCGAACACTTTCGCAATGCGCGCGCGGTTCACGGCATCGACGATGATGCCGGAAAGCCCGAACGACGCGATATTGATGAAATAGCGCACGATGGGCGCGCCATCCGTACTGAGGCATGAAAGTTTGCCGACATCGACGCGCCGCACATGCGCCTTGCGCAGACGTTCGATGCCCGCTTGCGGGCCGGGTGCAATATCGAAAGTCTTGCGGAAATCGCCGCCCGTGCCGCTTGTGACGAAACCGAACACGGCATCGGGCGAAATGGGACCGTTATCATCGAAGAAGCCGTTGACGGCTTCATTGATCGTGCCGTCACCGCCGACCGCGATGATCTCGTGGTGGCCCTCCGTCAGCGCCGCACGCACAAGCGTAGCCGCTTCGGCGCGTTTCGTCGTGAACGCGACCTGCATATGCGGATAGGCTTCGCGAAGGCTGCGTTCGATGGTAGCCCATTCGCGCACGGTCTGGCCGCTCGCCGAACGCGGATTGACGATGACGAACGCGGTCATCGATCGCTCCGCGTTGCGAAGGAATGCGTGACGTTTTCGATTTCGTGCGCGCAGCGTTCCGCGTTCCAGCCAAGTTCAGCGGCCATGATGCTTGTCGCGCGCAACAGCGTTTCCGTCGGCGGCGCACCGAGTTGTCCGAGGCCCGTGCGGCGCATCACAACATCGTCCAGTGTTTGCGCCATCTCTTCGCGTATCGCGAACAGGATCTGCGCGCCGATATCGCCGGTATCAGACAATGCGTTCAACAAATCGGGACGATTGCCTGCTTCGTCGAGAACGCCATCGAGCCGCGTGCCGTACATGCGCGTCAGGTGGTCGATGTTTGCGAGTTGCGGATGGTCGCTTCGTTGTTCGTTCGTGAAATCCTTGATGCGGTTGATATTGCCGCCGGGAAGCGAAGCTGTGCCGGTTTCGCAAGGCTTTATCGTGACACTCAGTTGCGGGACGATC
>DATHQA010000284.1:0-7843 GCA_035483375.1 Rhizomicrobium sp.
GATCACGCCGGAACTTTTCGCCGATCAGCTCTTGACCAAGGGCCTGCCCGCACCGGACTTCATCATCCGCACAAGCGGGGAGAGCAGGCTTTCCAATTTCCTGCTCTGGCAATCGGCTTATGCCGAGCTTCTGTTCGTGGACACGATGTGGCCGGATTTCCGGCGCGAGGAATTCCTTAGCGCGCTTGACCATTTTGCCCGTCGCGACCGGCGCTTCGGCGCGGTGGCCTCAGGCGTCGCTTGAACCCGAACGCGGATACCGCAAAAGTGAGGCCGATGCTTCAGGGCGCGGGATTCGTGGCGGGCGCAAAGCCTCTCCGGTTTTCGATGGATTGGGTAACGCGGCCGTTGTTCGGCATTTTGCTGGCGGCGATTGCAACGGCGGCTGTGCTCGTTGGCGGGATCTGGTTTGCCGTGTTCGTCGGCGCCGGCGCGATTGTTGCTGCTTATGAGTGGCACCGCATGGTCGCGAGCACGTTGTTCATCCGACCCACAATCATCACGGCGCTGACCCTTATTGGTGTGCTCTATGCGCTGCAAGCTGCGCCTCATTCGATGCTGGCATGGGCGGTTTTAGCGCTTGGCGGCGTTGCGAATGCTCTCATTGCGCTTGCACAGGAAAGATCGGCGCTCTGGCAAACAGGCGGCACGCTTTATATCGGTGCAGCTGTGCTCGCGATTGTTGGTTTGCGCATTCTCGCCCCGCATGGCGCTCTGCTTGTGCTCGGTATGTTGCTCGCGATTTGGGCAACGGATACGGGCGCGCTTATCATAGGCAAGCTTTTCGGCGGCCCGAAATTGTGGCCCGCGCTTTCGCCGAACAAAACCTGGGCCGGATTTTTCGGCGGTGTCGCGGTCGCGGCCGTCGTTACCGCGATCTATGCGACCGCATTCGGGTTGTCGGCAGTGCAGGGTGGATTATTCGGTGCGGGTATTTCCATCGTCGCACACACGGGTGACATGCTGGAGTCCTGGGCCAAGCGTGTGTTCAACATCAAAGATAGCGGTGGGCTGATCCCCGGCCATGGGGGTGTGCTCGACCGTATCGATTCCACGCTGCTTGCATCCATCGCGCTTGCTATTCTTGTGCTAGTCATGGGCATTGATCCGCTGTTCGGAGCCAGGCTGTGACGCCCATTGCAAAAACAAAACCCAACGGTGCGTTGCCGGATCTCAGGCCGATATTAGGCCGCAGCGTGACGGTGCTAGGCAGCACGGGCTCCATCGGTGTCAGCACGCTTGATGTCGTGGCGCATGCGCGTGAGATTTACGGCACGGATGCATTGCCCGTCGAAGCGATAACGGCGCAACGCAATGTCGAAATGCTTGCAGAGCAGGCAAGAGCAATCAAACCGAAACTTGCAGTCATCGGCGATGAAGCGCGTTATAAAGAATTGAAAGATGCGCTCGCCGGAACCGATATCGAAGTTGCAGCCGGCAAGGACGCGATCACCGCTGCTGCCGCGCGTCCCTCCGATGTGGTGATGGTCGCGATTATCGGCGCGGCCGCATTGCATCCAGCACTTGCCGCTGTCGAACGCGGCGCGACGATCGCGCTTGCAAACAAAGAATGCGTCGTCGCGGCCGGCCCCGTATTCCGCGAAGCGCTTATGCGTTCGAATGCCGCCGTTATTCCCGTCGACTCCGAACACAACGCGGCTTTTCAAATCCTTTGCGAAGACGATCCGAGCGAAATCGAATCCGTTACGCTCACGGCATCCGGCGGCCCATTCCGTGAATGGACGTCAGAGCGCATGTCCTTGGCGACACCGGAGCAAGCGGTGGCCCATCCCAATTGGTCGATGGGTGCAAAGATCTCCGTCGACAGCGCGAGCCTCATGAACAAGGGTCTCGAACTCATCGAGGCGCATTTCCTGTTCGCGCTGCCGGAGGAAAAGCTTAACATCGTCGTGCATCCGCAATCCATCGTCCATTGTTTCGTGTCCTATGGCGACGGCTCGACGCTCGCCCATTTGTCGGCTCCGGACATGCGCACACCCATCGCCTATGCGCTGGCATGGCCGCGGCGAATTGCCTCCCCGTCGCGGCGCCTTAACCTCGCGGAGATGGGCCCGCTCTCTTTTTTTGCCCCGGATTCGATGCGCTTTCCGTGCCTTAGGCTGGCCCAGGATTGCTTGCGCGCAGGAGGCCTCGCGCCTACCATCCTTAATGCCGCGAACGAAATCGCGGTGCAGGCTTTCCTTGACCGTCGGATTCCGTTTTTGGATATCCCGCGCGTCGTCGAGGCGACGCTTGAAACGGGAGAAACGGCGCTATCGAACGCCGAGCCCGGCAATCTGGATGCAGTGCTGGCGGCTGATGCGCGTGCGCGCGAATGGGCCGAGGAACACTGCCGGAGCCGGGCGTAAACGACAGGTGAGGCGTAACTGATGTCCATGCTCCGTGACCTCATCGGGTGGATTCCGCTTGGGCTTCCGGCGTTCCTGTTTGTCATCACGCTTGTTGTGTTCTTTCACGAGCTTGGGCATTTCCTCATCGCACGCGCGTGTGGCGTGAAGGTCGAAACATTCTCCATTGGTTTCGGACCTGCGATTTTCGGTTGGACAGACAAGCAAGGCACGCGCTGGAAAGTTTCCTGGATCCTGTTCGGCGGTTACGTGAAGTTCTTCGGCGATCTCGATGCAGCAAGCACGCCCGACTACGAACAACTCGACGATATGACGTCGGACGAACGCAAATGGGCGTTTCCATTCAAACCGCTATGGCAACGCGCGGCAGTTGTCGCCGCAGGACCGTTTGCGAATTTCATTCTCGCCATCGTGATTTTCGCTGCGACGTTCATGATCTACGGACAGGAAGTGATCCTGCCTGTCGTCGATGGCGTGAAGCCCAATAGCGCGGCTGCGGAAGCGGGCATCAAACCGGGCGATATCATTCGTTCGATTGACGGAAAACAGATCACGAGTTTCGCCGATCTCAAGCAAATCGTGTCGCTCGATGCGGGTCGTCCGCTCGCGATCACGCTCGGGCGCGGAACACAGATTGTTACCGTTCATGCTACGCCGCGCCTGACCTCTATGCCGGATGGTTTCGGCGGCACCGAGAAGGGTATGGCGCTCGGCATCGCGAACAATTTCACGCGCGGTGAGGTGACGCTTGTCCGCTTTGGGCCTGTTGGCGCGCTCGCGGCGGCGACCAAGCAAACCTGGACGATTGCGAGCAGCACGCTCACTTATCTGGGGCAGATGGTCACGGGCTATTCCGATCCGGGCCAGCTTCGCGGCCCCCTCGGCATGGCGAAAGTCTCGCGGCAGGTGGCTGCCGTGAGCTTTATTGCGCTTATCAATCTGGCGGCTCTCATTTCCGTAAGCATCGGTCTCATCAATCTTTTTCCGATCCCGCTGCTCGACGGAGGCCACCTTCTGTATTATGCATTCGAAGCTGTTCTGGGCCGGCCGCTGGGTGTGCGGGCACAGGATGTTGGTTTTAGGCTCGGGCTGGCGTTTGTGTTGGGTCTCATGATCCTGGCGACCTGGAACGATATTGCTCGACTAAACCTGTTCTGAACCAGGCCTCCGCGCTGGACGCGGCAAGCCAGAGACGAGTGGATGACCCCCATCGCCCTTCTGCCCGGTAAAGCATTGCGTGTGGCCGCGCTTGTGAGCTGCGCGATGGCTGCGTGTATGGCGCCCGTGACGGCGCAGGATCAAACGAAGCCCGTTGCTGCGCCTGCCGCGCCGTCAGGCGCAATGATCCGCGACATCAACATCGTCGGCACGCAGCGCATCGAGCCCGCGACGGTTCTGTCTTATATCACGCTGCGTCAGGGCGATACTTACGACGAGCAGAATGTCGACCGTTCGCTGAAGACGTTGTTCGCGACGGGGTTGTTCGCGGACGTGAAATTCAATTGGGATGGTTCGACTTTGACCATCCATGTCGTTGAAAATCCGATCCTCAATCAGGTCGTGTTCGAGGGTAACGACAAGGTTTCGACCAAAGACCTCGAAAAAGAAGTGCAGCTTAAGCCGCGCATGGTGTTCACGCGCGCGAAGGTGCAATCCGACGTTCAGCGCATCATCGAGCTCTATCGCCGTAACGGTAAGTTCGCGGCGTCCGTCGATCCGCAAATCATCCAGCGTCCGCAGAACCGCGTCGATCTCATCTTCTCGATCAATGAAAGTGCGACGACGGGCGTGGCGCGCATCAATTTCATCGGCAATCACGTCTTCGACGACGATACGTTGCGCGGCCAGATCGCGACCGAAGAGAGCGCCTGGTGGAAACTTCTTTCCAGCAACGACAATTACGATCCGGATCGCCTGACCTTCGACCGTGAACAATTGCGGCGTTACTACATCAGCAATGGTTATGCTGATTTCCGCGTCGTGTCGGCCGTAGCCGAGCTGACACCGGATCGCGGCGCGTTCTACATCACGTTCACGGTGGACGAGGGCGACCTCTACAAATTCGGCAAAGTCGAAATCGAATCCAACATCAAGGAACTCGATCCGCAGGTTTTGCGTGCCGCGGTGCCGATCAAATCGGGCGACATCTACGACGCCGAACGTGTGCAGAAATCCATCGATGCATTGACGAACGCAGCCGGCACGAAGGGTTATGCGTTCGCGGAAGTGCATCCGCGCATCCGCCGCGACCGCGATCATCATCTCATCGATGTAATCCTGAAGATCGATCAAGGCCCGCGCGTTTACGTTGAGAAGATAAACATCATCGGCAATACGCGCACGCTCGATAAAGTTATCCGCCGCGAATTCCGCCTCGTTGAAGGCGACGCGTTCAACCGCGTGCTTGTGGACCGCAGCCGCACGCGTATTCGCGCTCTCGGCTTCTTCAAGGACGTCGATATCAAGGAGGCGCCGGGCTCGGCGCCCGACAAAACGGTGCTTAACGTCAAGGTACAGGAGCAATCGACCGGCGAACTTTCGCTCGGCGCAGGTTACTCCTCAACAAGTTCATTTGTCGGCGAGTTCAGTTATACTGAACGCAACCTGTTTGGCCGTGGTCAGCTCCTGCGCGGCAGCATCGCGCTTTCGCAGATCAGCAAACAGTTTCAGATCAGTTTTACCGAGCCTTACTTCCTCGATCGTCCGCTCGCAGCTGGTATCGATCTCTACAAAGTCGTCACCGATTTCACGCAGGCCGATTACGAAGGCGATACGACAGCCGGCGGCATCCGCTTCGGCTTTCCGACTTCGGAATACGGCAATGTCGGTTTGCGCTACACCTATCGCGTCGATGACGTGACGGCGTTGGATGGCGCGCCGCTCGAAATTCAGCTCTCGCAGGGCACGTCGCAGACATCGCTCATTGGTTATAGTTACGGCTACAATACGCTCGACGATCCCATAAAGCCGAACAAAGGCATCACGTTCAGCTTCAGCCAGGACATTGCGGGCTTTGGCGGTTCGCTCAAATATCTGCGAACGGAAACATCCTTCGCGGTTTACCATCCCATCGTATGGGATTCGGTTGTCGCCAGCCTGACGCTCTCCAGCGGCTATATCACGGGCTATGACGGCCAGGGCGTCCGCATCAATGAGCGCTTCTTCAAGGGTGGCGATTCCTTCCGTGGCTTTGCGCTTGCCGGTATCGGCCCGCGCGACGTCTCCGTGGCGGGACAGGGTGGCGCGTTGGGCGGCGATGTTTACGCTATCGGCTCAGCCGAAGTGCGCGTTCCCAATTTCTTGCCGGAAGATTACGGAATCAGCACTTCTGTTTTCAGCGATTTCGGCACGCTGGGCCGCATGGACCGCGATGGGGTCTCAGCACCCGCATATTGCAGATTTGCGAAACCCGGCACCGTTGTCGGTCCCACCGGAAGCAGTTGCATCGCGGACAATCTCGCGCTACGCGCTTCCGCCGGAATTGGCATCGGCTGGAAGTCGCCTTTTGGCCCCATCCAGATCGATTTGGGCATACCCTTCTTGAAGACGCCTTACGACCGAACCGAAATCATCCACTTCAGCGCTGGGACAGGACTGTAAATCCATGAAAACGAACCGAGCTTTTTTCCGTGCGGCCGCGGCTGCCGGAGCAATGGCAATTGCAATGACATTTGCAGCATCTGCGAATGCGGCTCCGGCCGCTGCGCCGCAGAAGCCCGCGCCGGGTGCACCGGTGCCGATGCCGAAGATTCTGGTCATCAATCGCGAAGCGCTGTTGCGCGCATCGAAAGTCGGCCAGAGTATCGGGCTTCAAGTGCAAGCCTATACGCAGCAGGCTGAGAAAGATCTCAAAGGCCAGGGCGATGCATTGCGCGCCGAAGGCCAGTCGCTTCAGCAGCAGATCGCAATTCTCGCGCCCGACGTGAAGGCAAAGAAGATCGCGGACTTCCAGGCGAAGGAACGCGCGCTTCAGATGAAGATCCAGCAGCGTCAAACGCTGATCCAGGGCGGTGTGCTGAAAGCACGTGGCCAGATCGAGCAGGCACTTGCCCCGATCATTCAGGGCATCATGGCTGAACGCGGCGCCAATCTTCTTCTCGATCGTGCGGCAGTGGTATTCGGCACGGCCGATATGGACGTGACGCGCGTTGCCATTCAGCGCCTCGATCAGAAACTTCCGACCGTGAAGGTCGAGCTTGTTGCACCGCCCGTCGGCACGATGTTGCCGCAGCAGGGGCAGCAATAAGCGCGAGGCTGATGCTCGCGCCGGAGCGCCATGGCTGATCCACGCTTCTACGATAACCACGGGCCGTTCGCGCTCGCGGATATTGGCGCGCGCGTCGGCGCAGACTTGCCAGAAGGCGCGAACAGGGAAGCGCGCATTACCGACGTCGCAAGCCTTGCGGGCGCGGGCTCATCTCATCTCTCGTTCTTCACCGGTGCGGGCCCGGTTAGTCAGTTCACACAATCGCGCGCCGGATTCTGTTTCGTTGCGCAATCCGGGCATAAGGCCGAAGTGCCGCCTCACATGACGACCGTGCCGGTGGCATCTGTACAGCATGCTTTTGCCGCTGCAGTGGAATTGTTCTATCCCAACAGCAGCCTACCTCCCTGGACGCAAACATTGGCGATCGCGCCCAGCGCGATCATTGGTACTGATGTTGTGCTCGGTCCCGGTGTTGTCATCGGGCCGGATGTAGAGATCGGTCACGGCGCGCAAATCGGCCCTAACACTGTGATCGGGCGTGGCGTTACCATCGGCCGCAATTGTCAAATCGCAAGCGGCGTGACCATCACGCATGCCTATATCGGCGACGATGTGATGATTTTTCCGGGCGCGCAGATCGGACAACCGGGGTTCGGTTTTGCATCTAGTGACAGTCATCATACCCGGATTCCACAAATCGGCCGCGTTATCGTTCAAGACAAGGTGGAAATCGGCGCTGCCACCACAATCGACCGCGGCGCGATCGGCGATACGGCGATCGGCGAAGGCACAAAAATCGATAATCTCGTTCATATCGGCCACAACACGCGTATAGGCAGGCATTGCATTATCCTGGCGCAGGTCGGCATTTCCGGGAGCTGCGATATCGGCGATTTCGTCGTGCTGGGCGGACAGGTCGGCCTCACGGATCATGTCACCATCGGCAATGGCGCGAGATTCATCGGGCGCTCCGGGTTGATGTCGGGCGAATATGCGGGCGGGCGCGATTATGGCGGCCAGCCCGCCGTCCCCGCGCGCGAATGGATGCGTCAGGTCGCGGCGGTGAAAGCGCTCGCCGCGCGCAAACGGAAAAGCGAATAATGGATATCGCGGTACCCGCCAAAACATCGCTCGATGTGGAAGACATCAAAAAGCTTCTTCCGCATCGCGCGCCGTTTCTGTTCGTCGAGAAGTTGACGGATATCGTGCCCAAAGAAAGCGCGGTTGGCTGGAAGGCCGTGTCGTTCAACGAGCCGCATTTTGCGGG
>DATHQA010000285.1:0-3268 GCA_035483375.1 Rhizomicrobium sp.
CCGGCTTGGCCTTGTCGGTGGCGCCGGGGCCGACAAATTCGATACCGACGCCTTCATCGTGATGACGCGCCACACGGCCCGCCATCTGCCCGATCAGCACGAATTCGCCTACGGGCGGACGCGCATCGGTCTTCACCGAAACGCCGGACAGCGAAAGATCGAGCACTTCGCACTTCACCATCTCGCCATCGGCGCGCGTGAACCGCGTGAAGCCCTTGGCGGGCGTGCGATCGTGGCGGCGCAGATCGGCTTCCGTAATCATGTCGCGATTGAGGAACAGTGTGAGCTGCTCGGCGATGCGCTCGCGCTTCATCGGCGTGCAATTGAAACGGATGCCGAAACCGCCATCGCTCTCCGTGGCGACGGAGCCTTCGAACCGGCCGAAGCCATCGACATAAAGCACGACGGGCGTGCCCGATTCCGGTGCCATGTCGCTTTGGATCGCGGCGCCACCCGGCGAAAGATCGATGACTTTGCACAAACCTTCCTGCGCTTGACTGGGGACAAACAGACGGCCGGGCAAATCGACCCGCACACGGCGAAAACGGCGGCGCTCGGCGCGAGCCTTGGCGATAACTGGTTCAAGCTCAGGTTTCATTACAGCACCGGGCACATGCGCGCCCGGGTCCCACGACTGCCTCTGCTTGCTTTGTAGCCCCTGGACCGTCAACGGATCGTTTACGTTGCGGTTTTTTCACCAGTGTTTTTGCTTTGCGGACGCGGCCCTTAACCTTGGCCCCTTACCGCGCTATAGACCCCGCGGGCGGCGCCGATCATTGATGAAGGAGCCAGGGCTTGCAGCGCATACATCCGGTAGTTGTACTTGCCACCTGCCTGGCTTTGGCCGGGTGTCTTGGCCGTTCGGCACTCGACGAATTGGCGCGTGAGACTGATCCCAAAGGTTCGGCCTTCGATCGCACGCTCTATAAGGACTATTCGATCCTCGCCCGTTCCTTTGGCAAAGTGCCCGCGCTGCCGGGCACGTCCTTCGACCAGGAAGGCTCCTATGCCTTGAGCGATGTGGACAATTCCGTCGCGGGACTGGCCAATGGCTTTGCGCGCAAAGCGCTTGATTCCGGCAAAGGCACGGATGTGGCGCCCGAAGAGGCGCCCGACGAAGCCGCAACCGATTACCATCTGCGCCTGTTGCGGGCGCTGGGACGCGGACGCGATCAATTCCCGCAATTGGCCGCACGTACACAGGTCGATTACGACTGCTGGGTCATGAATGGCCGCGTCGACAGCCAGCGCGCGGCATCGGCGGCCTGCAAACGTTCGCTCGACAAAACGCTGCCCGAACTCGAACGCGGCGTGCACCAGCAGGCGGTAAAGCCCGTCACGAACGACACCGCACCCGTCAATCCCGCCATAGGCGCGCCACAACCCGGACACTGACACACGCGTCAACACTGATGCGCGGGCGCGCATCTTAGGCTAGGCTCGCGAGCGATGGGAAACGCTCAAGGGCAAGACATGAAAGCCTATGATTATGTGATCGTCGGCGCAGGCAGCGCCGGCTGCGTGCTGGCGAACCGGCTCTCCGAAGATCCGAAGACCGAAGTGCTGCTCATCGAAGCGGGCGGGCGCGACAGATCGCCGATGATCCACATGCCTGCGGGCATTCCGCAATTATTGGGAAAACCCAATCCCTACAATTGGTATTACGACACCGAAGGCCAGACCAATCTCAACAATCGCAGACTTTATTGGCCGCGCGGCAAGGGCTGGGGCGGTTCGTCCTCGATCAACGGCATGATCTATATCCGCGGACATGCGCGCGATTACGATCATTGGCGGCAACTGGGATGCGAAGGCTGGTCGTTTGCCGATGTGCTTCCCTATTTCAAGCGCGCCGAAGGCAATGAGCATGGCGCGGACGATTTCCACGGCGGCGATGGGCCGTTGCGCGTGTCGAGCGGCAAATCGAGCAATCCGCTGTTCCGCGCTTTCGTCGAAGCAGGCATCGAAGCGGGCCATAAGCAAACACGCGATTTCAACGGCGAAGCGCAGGAAGGTTTCGGGCCGTATCAGCTGACGATCCATAACGGCAAGCGCTGGAGTGCGGCGAGCGCGTATTTGCGCCCCGCGCTGACGCGCAAGAACCTCACGATCGAATCCCATGCGCATGTGACACGTATCATGTTCGAAGGCACGCACGCCGTCGGCGTGGAATTCGTGCAGAAGAAACAGACGCAGAAAGTGCGCGCGACACGCGAAGTGATTCTGTCGGGCGGCGCTGTGAACTCGCCGCAAACATTGCTCCTTTCCGGCGTGGGTCCGGCGGACACGCTGAAGAAGTTCGACATTCCCGTCGTCATCGATCTTAAAGGCGTGGGCCAGAATCTTCAGGATCATCTCGATTGCTCCATCCAATACGAATGCACGCAGCCCATCACGCTTTACGGCGCGCTGAGGCCGGATCAGCAAGTGAAGATCGGCCTGCAATATCTGTTGTTCGGCACGGGATTGGGCACGGGCCAGGGCCTAGAATCGGGCGCGTTCCTCAAAAGCCGTCCCGATCTCGAAACGCCGGATCTGCAATATCACTTCATCGCGGCGCTCATGTTCGATCACACACGCAGGAAAGCCGACCGTCACGGCTTCATGGCGCATGTGTGCCAATTGCGCCCGGAAAGCCGCGGCTTCATCTCGCTCAAATCGGCCGATCCGTTCTCACCGCCGCTTATCCAGCCCAATTATCTCGAAGCGGAAGAAGATCGCAGGGCTCTGCGCGAAGGCGTGAAGATCGTACGCGAAGTGTTCGCGCAAAAAGCGTTCGATCCCTATCGCGGACCGGAGATCATGCCGGGCGCGCATGTGCGCAACGACGAGCAGATCGACACATTCATCCGCAAGACGGCGGAAACGATCTATCACCCCGTGGGCACGGCCAAGATGGGACATGACAGGGACGCGGTCGTCGATACGCAATGCCGCGTCCACGGACTGGAAGGCTTGCGCGTGATCGACGCTTCCGTGATGCCGACGCTCGTTTCCGGCAACACGAATGCGCCGACGATCATGATCGCGGAGAAAATCTCCGATGCGATCCTGGGCCGCGCACCGCTGCCGCCGCAGCATGTACGCGTGGCGGAAGATCAGATGGCAGCCGAGTGATGTTCGATCAGAATCTCATTTTCCAGCCGATGGGTGTGCTGGCGTTTCTGACCTTCATTTCGCTGGCGCTTATTCCGATCCGTCGTTTTCGTGCGGCCTTTGCGGGCCAGGTGACGGCGGAGGATTTCAAGCTCGGCGAATCCGCGCGCGT
>DATHQA010000286.1:0-2288 GCA_035483375.1 Rhizomicrobium sp.
TATGTGCGAATCGGTCATTTTCTGGAGTTCGTCGCCAAGCGTGCGATGCTCATCCTCACCGATCTTGCGGTCTTTCTCGAGTTTCTTGAGCGTATCCATGCCATCTCGCCGCACATTGCGCACCGCGATACGCGCGGCTTCTGCATATTTATGCGCGAGTTTGACAAGCTCTTTACGACGCTCCTCGTTCAGTTCCGGTACGGGAATGCGCAGCAATTGCCCGTCCATCTGCGGATTGAGGCCGAGGCCCGCATCACGGATGGCCTTGTCCACGGCCTTCACGAGGCCTTTGTCCCACACTTGCACCGTCAACATGCGCGGCTCGGGCGTTGAAACCGTACCCACCTGATTGATCGGCATGGGATTACCATAGGCTTCCACCTGCACAGGATCGAGCAGCGCAGGGCTCGCCCGCCCCGTGCGCAGGCCTGCAAACTCGCCCTTGAGCGTGGTGACAGCGCCGTTCATGCGGCGGTTCATGCCATCCTTGTCGAAACCCGGTATCGCGGCCATGACGCTTTCCTCTACAGCCCGGCTGGCTCTTCTATGATCGTGCAGCGACCCTCGCCGCGAAGCACCGCCGAAAGACTGCCGCGATCATGGATCGAAAACACGATGATCGGAATACGATTCTCGCGGGAGAGGCTCACCGCACTTGCATCCATTACCTGAAGATCACGCGCTAAGACTTCGTGATAGCTTAACTTTTCGTAACGCGTAGCCGATGCATCCTTTTTCGGATCGGCGCTGTAAACACCATCGACCTGTGTACCCTTCAGCATCGCATTGCAGCTCATCTCGGCCGCGCGCAAGGCCGCCGCGGTGTCGGTCGTGAAGAATGGGTTGCCTGTTCCGGCCGCGAAAATGACCACGCGGCCCTTCTCCATATGCCGCACGGCGCGGCGGCGGATATAGGGCTCGCAAACCGTCTCCATCGGGATCGCGGATTGTACGCGTGCCAGCACGCCGATTCGCTCGAGCGCCGATTGCATCGCGAGGGCATTCATCACCGTCGCGAGCATGCCCATGTAATCGGCCGTGGCACGATCGATGCCGCGAGCCACGCCGGATAGGCCGCGGAAGATATTACCGCCTCCGACCACCATGCAGATTTCGGTACCCGCGCGGGCGGCATCGCGCACATCGGCAGCAATGCGATCCACGGTATCAATATCGAGGCCGAATGGCTGGTCGCCCATCAACGCCTCACCGGAAACCTTGAGAAGAACCCGGCGATATTTCGGCGCTGGCGTCATGGCGGTTTCAGTGCCCCGCCATCTTGCTGACTTCGTCGGCGAAGTCGCTTTCGGGACCCTTGTCGATACCCTCGCCCACGGCGAAGCGCAGGAAACCCGTCACCTCCACGGGGTTACCCATTTCCTTGCCGAGATTCTCGACCACCTTGGCGACGGAGGTTTTCCCGTCCGAATCCGCGCTCTGGAAGATCTGCGAAAGCAGCACGGATTCTTCGTAGAATTTCCGCATACGGCCTTCGAGCATTTTCTCGATGACGTTTTCGGGCTTGCCGGATTCGCGTGCGATATCCGCCTGCACGGCACGTTCGCGTGCAACGACATCGGTAGGCAATTCTTCGGGCTTCAATGCAAGCGGCGCAGCAAATGCGATATGCATCGCAAGCTGGCGCCCCAGCGCAGCGAGCTTTTGCTTGTCGCCTTCGGAACGCAACGCAACGAGTACGCCGATCTTGCCGAGATTCGGCGCAATCGCGTTATGCACATAAGACGCGACAATGCCCGGCGCGACGCCGAGCACGGCCGCGCGGCGCACGCTCATATTTTCTCCGATTTTCGCGACCATGTCGGTGATGACTTCCTGCACCGAACCACCGCCATGCATGCGCATCGCAAGCAGCTTTTCGAGATCGCCTTCGGCATCGAGCGCGAGATGTGCCGCGCTCTTCACGAAATCCTTGAACTGGTCGTTGCGAGCGACGAAGTCAGTTTCGGAATTGACCTCAATAAGCGCGCCCGCGTCATCATGCGAGGCGACGCCGATGAGACCTTCCGCTGCAACACGGCCAGCCTTCTTCGCAGCCTTCGACAGACCCTTCTTGCGCAACCAGTCGATGGCGGCTTCCATATCGCCGTTCGTTTCGTTGAGCGCGGCTTTACAATCCATCATGCCTGCGCCCGTCTTGTCGCGCAGATCCTTCACCATGCCGGCGGTGATATTCGACATCGCAAATGCTCCTTACACGGACGATCAGGCTGCCGTGGCCGCTGCCGCAGTTTCAGTGTGCGCAGATGCAACAACAGGTTCATCCGCAA
>DATHQA010000287.1:0-2333 GCA_035483375.1 Rhizomicrobium sp.
GGCTTGCCGGGCATGAGATCGCGGCGCGTATGGGGGTTACGCCGGGCGTCGTTTCCCGGCATCTCGCAAGCAGCCTCTATATGCTCGCCGACATTCTTTACGGCGACCGCACCGACATAGGAAAAAGCTCATGAGCGGCGCGGGCGAGGAAGCGGTCTCCATGCCGGCTGCGGATCGCGTCGGCGCGCAGGCGGCCCAGTGGGTGCAACGGCGGCAATTCTGGAATTGGAGCGAAGCGGATCAGCGCGAATTGGACGTGTGGCTCGATGAGGCGATGGGTCATCGCATCGCCTATTGGCGCATGGCGGCCGCGTTCGAGCGCACCGAACGGCTTGTTGTTCTGCGCTCCTCGACGGAAGAATCCGTATTGCATTTGCGCAAGAAATGGTTCCGGCGGGCATGGATGACGGCCATTGCGGTTGCCGCCGTCGTTCTTACGGGTGCTGCGGCGTTCGAATTGTCGAGCGGTACGCAAGAGAGGATCTACGCGACCGCGCTCGGCGAGCATGAAACGATCACGCTCGCCGACGGCTCGCAGATGGAACTCAACACCGACACGCTGGTGCGTGTGAGCGCGAATGCGCAGCGCCGCATCGTTTCGCTTGTGAAGGGCGAAGCCTATTTCACCGTGCGTCACGATGCGATGCGTCCGTTCATCGTGGTTGCGGGCGAGCGCAGGCTGACGGATATCGGAACCAAATTCCTTGTGCGGCGGGATGCGGACCGGCTTGCGGTCGCGGTGATGGAAGGCCGCGTCAAGCTCGATGCGTTGAACATCCAAGCGCAGTCGCCGGCAACCATTCTGGGAACGGGCGACGTTGCGATTGCCACGGCAGACAGGCTCTCCGTGACCAAGAAGCCGGCGCGGGAATTGATCGGCGAACTCGGCTGGCGGCGCGGGCTCCTCGTCTTCCAGCATACGACGCTCGGTGAGGCTGCAAACGAGTTCAACCGGTACAACGCCGAAAAGCTCGTTGTCGTCGATACCAAAACGGCGTCGCTGCAGATCAATGGCACGTTCCGCGAAAACGATGTCGAGGCGTTTACGGGAGCCGTGCAGGATGTGTTCGGACTGCAAGTGAGAAACATGGGCGGCGAGATCGTTATCTCACGCTAAGGCGACGGTCGCGCAAGCGCGGGCTCGCCGCCATCGAATGCGACAGAGGGGGAAGTATGCTAAGAATGAAATATTTTCTGTCCGGCGCGGCGCTCTTCGCACTTGTTGCCTCGACGACAAACGCGAGTGCCGAAAATTTCAAGATCCCGGCGGGCGATCTGGAATCCGCGCTGAACGCCTATACGCTGCAAAGCGGCGTCGAGCTCATCGTTTCGAGCACCGCCATCAGGGGCGTGCGTTCCAAGGGTGCGATGGGCGAATTGTCCGAGGATGCCGCGTTGTCCGAAATCCTGACAGGCACCGGGTTCGTCATGCGCAAGCAGCCCTCCGGCGCCATATCCATCCTTCATGCCAGTTCGCGAACCGAAAACACATCCGCCGATTTTTCGGATGCGAGAGTTGCAGCGGCGCCTGCAGCACAGGCCATTTCCGGCGCGTCGCTCGAAACCGTGACCGTCACGTCCTCCAAGATCGGCGGCGATGTGCAGAACATTCCGATTTCGATTACCGCGCTAAGCCAGGAGCAATTGACCGCAACGCAAACAACGGGCGGCCCGGATCTCATCAAGCAAGTTCCGAACATGACGTTCACGAAGACAAATTTTACAGGCTATTCGATCCAAATCCGCGGCATCGGTACGCAGGCGATTTCCGTTACCACCGATCCTGCGGTTGCGGTCGCGTTCAACGACATTCCTTTTATCCGCAATCATTTCTTTGAGCAGGAATTTTATGACGTTTCGCAAGTGGAGGTTCTGCGCGGCCCGCAAGGCACGCTTTATGGCCGCAATGCAACGGCTGGTGTCGTGAACCTTTCCTCCGCCAAACCCACTGATCAATTCGAAGCCATGGCGTCCGCCGATATCGGGAATTATCAGAGCCGCCGCTTCGAAGGCATGGTGAATCTTCCCATCGTGGATGACAGACTTGATATTCGCGCCGCGGGCGAGTGGACCAAGCGGCAAGGCTATTCCTTCAATGAGACAACCGATCAGCGCATCGACGGCCGCGATCTTTGGTCTGGCCGTCTCAGCATCGGCTGGAAACCTTTGGATGGACTTCAGACCTATCTGATCTGGGAACACTTCTCGGAGGACGACGACCGGATCCGTTCGAGCAAGCAATTGTGCAAGAAGGATTTGGGGCCGTCGAGCGTGGACGGTTATCCGGTGGTGCAAAACAACAGCATCTTCGGAACAAGCAGCTATCTGAGCCA
>DATHQA010000288.1:0-8700 GCA_035483375.1 Rhizomicrobium sp.
GACTTCGGCCATCAACGCAGACGCTTGCGCTTCGTCCTTCTTCGCTTTCGCCTGACCGATGAGTTTGGAGGCTTCGTTGCGGCGGGCCTGCATTTCTTGCAAGCGCGTGAGCAGCGAGCGCAATTCGCGGTCCTTCGCGAGCACGTCATCGGCCAGGCTTTGCGCATCCGCGAGCCCGCGCCGTTTCAGCCCGGCCACGAATGCGTCCGGATTGTCCCTGATTGCCCGAATATCGTGCATGAATCGTCCTCGCCTTTGCGTAAATGGCATGGGCGCAGAGCGCGGTAAAGTTAGCGGTCCCCTTCCGCTGCGGCAGACCGGCGCACACCCGCGGAACTGCCCTTGCGAAGGCCTATATTGGGGCGAGCGAGCGGAGGGTCTCCATGGAAATCCGGCAGAACGACGTTGCGATCGTGACGGGCGCGTCTCGCGGGCTTGGCATCTATATCGCCGAGGCGCTGGCGGCGAAGGGCACGCGGCTTGTGCTGGCCGCGCGCACGGCCGATGCGCTGGAGAGCGTGGCCGCCAGGCTCCGCCAAAGCGGGACGGAGGTGCTCACCGTTCCGACCGATGTGGCCGATCCTGCCGCGTTGCAGGCGCTGGTCGATGCCACGCTCGCCCGTTTCGGCCGCATCGATATCCTCGTGAACAATGCGGGCTACGATTACGCGCTACCCTTCGATCACTGCACGGTGGACGACATTCGCCGCATGATCGAGATCAACCTGACCGCGCCGATCACGCTTTCGCGGCTTGTGATTCCGCCGATGCAGAAAGCCGGGCGCGGGCATATCGTCAACATCGCTTCGCTCGCGGGCGTGATGGCGACGCCGTATGAAGAACTTTACAGCGCGACGAAACACGGCCTTGTCGGATTTACGCGCGCGTTGCGCGGCTCGGCGCAAGATATGAAATGGCCCATAAGCGCTTCGGTGCTGTGTCCCGGTTTCATGGACGATGCGGGCCTCTATG
This sequence comes from Rhizomicrobium sp., assembly GCA_035483375.1. Lineage (GTDB taxonomy): Bacteria > Pseudomonadota > Alphaproteobacteria > Micropepsales > Micropepsaceae > Rhizomicrobium. Next base: position 973 of record DATHQA010000288.1, read on the forward strand.
TGGAGATGGTGAACGGCTACAACGTCGCCGCACCCGGATGGATCGGCGCGATCAAGGCGCCGAAGCTTGGTGCAGCCGTCATCCGCGCCATCGAGAAAGATTTGCCCGATATCGTCATGATGCGCGGCACGCCGCGTTTGTTCATGGCGAGTGTCGCGCTTACGCCGCGTATCTATGAAAGCGTGTCGAGGCTGCTCAATCCGTTCGCATTATTCCGCGAGGTCGCGAAGGCGCACGTCGCAGAACGCGCCGCAAAGAACTAGCTCGGTTTGGCGACTTCGGTGCCTGCGAGTTCCGCGGCGCGATTGCGCTCGATCAAGCGCACGCACAGGATCGAAATCTCGTAAAGCCCCACAAGCGGCACGGCGAGGCTGAGCATCGAAACAATATCGGGCGGCGTCAGCACGGCGGCCACCGCGAAAATGCCTACAATGGCGAAGCGGCGCGCGGAACGAAGCTGCTCGCTCGACAATATGCCGACACGTCCCAGAAGCGACAGCAGCACGGGCATCTGGAATGTGAGGCCGAACGCGAAGATGAGCGTCATGACGAAATCGAGATATTCGCTCACCTTGGGTTGAAGCTGGATGGCGAGCGTGCCGGGCCCGCCCGGCGTTTCGTAACCCGCGAAGAAACGGATCGCATAAGGCAGCATCACATACATCACGAACGCAGCACCGATGACGAACAGCACGGGCGTTGCCAGCAGAAACGGAAGAAACGCGCGCCGCTCATGCCGGTAAAGGCCGGGCGCCACGAAGAACCAGAGTTGCGCGGCGATGATGGGGAATGCAAGGCACAATCCTGCGAACATTCCAACCTTCACATAGGTGAAGAACGTCTCGTAAAGCGCCGTATAGATCAAATGATGGCCGGGACCGAGCGCATGGGCCAGAGGCGCGGTGAGGAATGCATAGATTTGTTTGGCGAACGCGAAACAGACCACAAAGCAAATGACGAACGCGATAATCGCATGGATGAGCCGCTTCCTCAGTTCGATGAGATGTTCAAGCAGCGGCGCTTTCGTCGCTTCCACTTCGGCCTGGTCTTCCGGCGAGGGCGCGATCATGGCGGCGGTTCGGGCGCAGGGCTCTCGGGCACCACGCCATGCTCGATCTTCTCCACGCGCTCGGCGCGCAGGGCCTCGATCTCCTTGCGCAGCTCGTCAAGCTCGGATTCACGCGCCATCTCGTCGAAGCTTTTGCGGAAATCGTTCGCCATCGCGCGCGCCTTGCCCGCCCAGCGCCCGGCCATGTGCATGAGGCGCGGCAAATCCTTTGGCCCCACGACGACGAGCGCCACGATGAGCAGCAGAAGAATGTGGCTCCACGAAAAATCGAGCACGGGTCAGCGCCCCGTCTGACCGTCCTTGTTGGACGCATCGTCAGGCAGCTTGCGCGGCTCCTCGTGATCGGACATGCCCTGGCGGAAGCTTTTGATGCCCTTGCCCAAATCGCCCATAAGGTCGGAAATCCGCCCCCGCCCGCCGAACAGCACGAGCGCCACAACCGCCAGAATCAGAATGTGCCAGATGCTGAGCGCACCCATCGAACTCTCCTTCGGCCCGCGATGGCGGGTCCGTTGGGTCAGTTAAACTCCCGAAGGCCCTGCAGATGCAAGCAGGCTGGGACTCTTTGTTGGCGCGCAGCCTGACGCGAACCGCCCGGGCGCGTTGCGCCCTAGTTGGGTGGATAGGCGTGCAAAGCACGCCGGGCACTTCGCAGGGCTGCGCTTACCCGATATGCACTTCACCATTCTTGGCGAACGCATCGGCGAGGCCGCCGAGCCGCTTCATGACGGAATCGGCCGCGATCTTGCTGCGCCGCGGAGGCACTTCGATCACGATCTTGGTCGGCGTCATGCGCAGGGGATAATAGGGCAACTCGCCCTGCGCGGAGCCCGACAGTTCAAAGCCCAACCGGGCCGCGAGGCCCAGGCGCTTGGCCCGCGCCTCGTCTTCCTCGTGGAGCAGACCCGCATTCTTGAGATCGCGCGGGAAATCCTCATCGCCCGAATAGCGGTGATAGATCGCGGTAGCGATAAGCGCGCGCGCGCGGTGATCCGCCCCCGCAAACGGCGCCGTAAGAACCTGATTGAACGCGCCGAATGCGCGATCGTCGGGATGACGCCGCCACGCGATATCGGAGAACAGGCACACCGCATGGCGGATGCGCTCGAGTTCGTCACTCTCATTCGCAAACAGCGGCGACATCCACTTGAACATTTCTTCGGCATGGCCCGGCGAACGCGCAAGGCGTGAATTCATGCCGACAGCGAATTCAAGCAACGGATCCTTCTCGCGTTCGGCTTCGGAAAGTTGCGCATGCAGCAAGCCTTCGCGCAGACCGTAAGCCGAGATGACGACATCCTTGAACTCGCCGATCTGCAGCAAACGTTCAAGCACGACCGCACCGTAAGGCAAGGCCTCCGCACGGCGGCGCGAGATCACCTTCATGCGCTCGATCGATTTGCGCGAAAGATGCGCCGTCACCTTGCACAGACGCAGCGCGCGCACGCGCGGGATCGTATAATGATGCAGAACGTGCAGCGGATAATTGCACTCTTCCATGTCGATGCGTGCGAAGCTGCGCCAGATTCCGCCGACGGCATAAAGCGAACGGCCCTCGAGCGAACCCAATCGCGCGAGATCGCCGAGCCCGTCATCGACAAGCTTGCGCGCCTTGTCGGGATCGTCCTTCGCGATGTCCATGAGACGCAGCGGCCCGAACGGGAATGTCAGCGCCTGACCCGTGCGGCCGTTCTTCACCGTCACCATGTCGAGACTGCCGCCGCCGAGATCGGCGACAAGACCATCGGCTTCCGGCGTGCCGGACAAAACACCTTCGGCGGCGATGCGCGCTTCTTCCTCGCCGGAGAGTACGCGGATGGGGCTGCCCCACGCGGCTTCCGCACGGCGCACGAATTCCTGACCGTTGGAGGCATCGCGTGCGGCTGCCGTCGCCACAGCCTCCCGCACCTGAGCATCAAGCGCGTCCGCCATCATGCGGAAACGGCCCAGCGCCTCCAGCGCCATCGCGATGCCTTCGGCGTGGAGCTTGCCGCTCGACACCATGTTGCGGCCGATACCGCAGATCGCTTTCTCGTTGTGAACGGTCGAAGGCGTGCGCGTAAAACTTTCATAGATGACAAGACGCACGGAGTTCGAACCAATATCGACAATCGCAACACGGCCATCGCGTGCATGGGCAGAGCGCGGACTCTGCGCGGATCGGTGATCGGCGGACGCGGTGGAAATGGGCGCCACGTTCAATCGCGTCGCGGCAATATCGCAACCGGGCGCGGCTGATCGATCTTGAGTGCGCGGCCGCGGCCCGAAAGCGACGGATTGGTCATGAAATAGGTGTGCGCGGAGAACGCATCCTGTTTGTCGGCGCTCGCATCGCGCTCATAAGTCGAATCGGATCGCATGTGCCAAGTCTGCGCCTGATCCTTCAGAAGCGCGACCATGATCTGATCCTGAACCTGTTGATGCACAGTTGGATTCTCAATCGGCACGAGCGATTCGACACGACGGTCGAGATTGCGCGGCATCCAATCGGCGGACGAGATATAGACTTTCGATTTCGGCGACGGCAATCCTTGGCCCGCGCCGAAACACACGACGCGCCCGTGTTCAAGGAAACGGCCGATGATGCTTTTCACGCGAATATTGTCCGACAATCCCGGCACGCCCGGACGCAGACAACAAATGCCGCGAATGACGAGATCGATCTGCACGCCCGCCTGGCTTGCGCGATAAAGCGCATCGATCATGCCGGGATCGACAAGCGCGTTGAGTTTTACCCAGATTGCGGCGGGACGGCCCGCGCGTGCATGCGCGATCTCATCCTCGATCGCACCGATGACGACTTCGCGTAAGTCGAGCGGCGATACGGCGATCTTTTCGAGACCTGTCGGTTCCGCATAACCCGTGATGAAATTGAACAATTTGGCTGCATCTCGGCCAAGCGCAGGATCGGCGCTGAACAGAGAAAGATCGGTATAAACCTTCGCTGTGATTGGGTGGTAATTGCCCGTGCCGAAATGCACATAAGTGCGCAATTGCTTGCCCTCGCGCCGCACGACAAGGCTCACCTTGGCGTGCGTCTTCAACTCGATAAAGCCGTAAACGACCTGCACGCCCGCGCGTTCCAGATCGCGCGCCCATTTGATGTTCGCGGCTTCGTCGAAGCGCGCCTTGAGTTCCACAAGCGCGGTCACGGATTTTCCCGCTTCGGCGGCCTCTATGAGAGCCTTCACAATCGGAGAATCCTGCGACGTGCGATAGAGCGTCTGCTTGATCGCAACCACGGTCGGATCGGTCGCGGCCTGACGCAGGAATTGCACGACGGCATCGAAACTCTCGAACGGATGATGGACGATGATGTCCTTGGCACGGATCGCCGCGAAACTGTCGCCGCCATGATCGCGGATACGTTCGGGGAAGCGCGCGATGTAGGGTTTGAATTGCAGATCGGCGCGCTCTTCGAGGATGAGCTGCTTCGTATCGGCCAATCCGAGCATGTGATCGATAAGCACAAGCTCGCGCTCGTCTAGGTTGAGATGATCGGCGATGAAATGGCGCAAATCCGCCGGCATGGAATTGCTGCATTTCATATGGATGACGGAACCGCGGCGCCGGCGCTTCAACAGCGACTCGAACAGCAGCACAAGGTCTTCGGCTTCTTCCTCGACTTCCACATCGCTGTCGCGCAGCACGCGGAACATGCCTGATCCCGAAACCGTGTGATTGGGAAACAGCTTGTCGAGATAAAGCCCGATGCCTTTTTCGAGCGGCAGGAATCGCGCGATCTTCTCGTCGTTCGGCAAGCGGATGAAGCGCTGCAATTGCGCCGGCACCGGCAATAGCGCCATCACGGCTTTCTGATCGCGCCGCCGGATCAGTTTCAGCGCCAGACCGAAACCGAGATTGGGAATGAACGGAAACGGATGCGCCGGATCGATGGCGAGCGGCGTCAGCACGGGGAAGATCTGTTCGTTGAACTCCTTGTCGAGCCAGGCGTGATCGGCCGCGCTCATCTCCTCGGTCTCGATGACGGCGATGCCTTCGGCGCGCAGATCGCGCCGCATGATCTCCCACATCTGCTGCTGGTCGTTGATGAGTTCGCGGCCCAGCGCCTCGACGGCCCTGAGCTGCTGCGAGGGTGTTAATCCGTCTGCACTCAGGTCCGGCAACCCCGCATCGACCATGCCTTTGAGGCCCGCGACGCGGACCATGTAGAACTCGTCGAGGTTGGACGCCGAAATCGAAAGAAATCGCAGCCGCTCCAGTAGTGGATGGCGGGGATTCTGCGCCTCCCGCAGCACGCGGCGGTTGAAAGCGAGCCAGGACAATTCCCGGTTGACGAACCGCTCCGGCGAATCGGGATCGATAACGGGCTCGGGGGCAGGCTCGATGAGGGCTTCGGACATGGATTGGGGCTTTGGCTGGATTAGCAAGAGTCTAGAGGATGCATGCGAATCTGTCATGACGGTGACATGTCCTCATCCAGAAGTTCCCGTATCAGGCCCAGATTGATAGGCCTTTGACCGGCTAGCGCTCTGGCATCGGCCCGCGCCACGAAGTCGCGGATCGCGGCGGGCGAGCGTTCGAGTGCGGTTACGATGCGCTGGATCACAGCATCGGGCACGGCCAGTTGACGGTCGGTGAAGAGCTTGCGGGCGATGGCGGCCAGAAGGGCGTCGTCCGGAGCCCATAGCGGAAACGCGACAAGCGCCGCGAAGCGGGAGGCGAGATCGGGCATAACGGAGGGCCAGGCCACAGGTGGTTCATGCCCCGTCAGAAGAATCGGGGCGGCAGCAGTCGCGTGTTCGAGCAATGCGAACAGCGCGCGGTCGCGGGTTTCGGATGGCGGGGCACCATCCACATCCTCGACGACAAGCGGCTTGCCCTGCTCGACCGCAAGAAGCCCGCCCATCGAAAGTGCCTGCGCATCGGATCGCTCGCGCCAGATCGCTGCGAGATGTGATTTGCCGGAGCCGGATGGCCCATAGAGCGCCGCTGCACTCACGCGCCATTCGGGCCAGGAATCGATGAACGCAACGGCGGCTTCATTGCCTGCACCCGTGATGAAATCCGCACGGCCAAGCGCGGCGCGCGTTTCCCACGAGAACACCAATTGTTGTGACATTAGAGCATGATCCGATTATCTGAATTGGATCATGCTCTAAATTCCTTTTATTTGGCGCGCAATCTGACGCGAACTGCCCCGGGCGCGTTGCGCCCAACATAGAAGTAGCACGCAACGCGTGCGTGCACTTCGCGGGATTGCGCTCTATGCAGCGCGGCTCTTGCCCGCGAAAAATGCCCTGAGCCAAACCTGCGCATAGGAAAGCCAGGAGGCGAGCGTCATCACACCGACGGTGAACGCCGCGATCTCCACCGCGCGCGGCGCTTCGATATTGAATGCGAGCATGATGAGCAGGATGCCGATATAGCCGACCTGAAACGCCGTGCTCGCTTTGCCGAGCAGCGAAGGCGTGATCTTGAGCGGCAGTACGAGGAACCGTGCCAGCGCAATCGCGCCGACGATCACGCAATCGCGTGCAATGACGAGGATCGCGAGCCATAAAGGCGATGCGCCGATCGCCGTGAGCACGATGAACGACACAAGCATGAGAAGCTTGTCCGCTACCGGATCGAAATAAACACCGAACGGCGTATCGAAACCGTAGCGCTTCGCAAGGAACCCATCCGCGGCATCCGAAAGCCCTGCGAACACGAACACGCCAAGCGCGAGCGCATAATGCCCCTGCCACAGGAAACCCGCGATCACCGGGGCCGCGAACAGCCTCAGCATCGTCAGGATATTGGGCAGGTGCCTTATCATTGCGATGCCGTTTGCGAAGGCGAAAGCCATGTGAGGCCCGCCCGCTGGTTGAGTGAGAGGCCCGCATCAGAAAGCGCGTTGCGCAACTGATCCATCGTCCCAGCATAAAGGATATTGAAGCGTACTTCGCCTGTGTCGATGGCGATCGTGTCCACGCCGACAATGATGGGCAGCGTGCCGAGCTTGGCCTGCAGCGAGGCCCAATCGCTGAGGCTCGAAATCTTGGCCTCCAGCATGAGGTGCGATTTCTGGCCGAAATCGATGGCGGCCTTGCCCTTCCACGCATCCTCGATGGCCGAGGCGACTGCATCGGCGGCAGCGGGATAGGCGGATGCGGCAGGCTTGCCGGGGGGAATCGGCACATCGACCTCCGGCGCGATCGGACCGCCCGGCAGACGGCGCAGCTTCACCGCGATATGGCCGCTCACGACACTGGCCTGTGCGAGCACCGCTTCCTGCGCGTGGGTGCGTGCGACGATAGCCTGCACATCGGCCATCCCCGCCGTATCGAAATTAAGACCGGACAGCGCCGGCGCGTCGCCCGCCTCCGGCGGCACGACGGGCACGAGACTGCTGCCGTAGCGCGGATCGTTCCATGCCATCGCCCAGGGCGATTTCGGCGAATAGCCGGGCGACATGGGTACGATGAGGAAGCGTGAGCCTTGCATCTCCGCATAGGCAATGCCGTTCGCGCGCAGCAACCGCTCCACCGCACCTTGGCTGAACACATAGGTCACATTGGCCACATAGCGTGTGGTCGAGCGCTTCTCATTGTTGATGACGAAGGTCCGGATGAGGTGCTGGATCGCGAGATCGTCGAGCTGCGGCTGGCGCGCCCAATCCTGCTGTTTGGTCAGGCGGCGATAGAGAATCTGCC
>DATHQA010000289.1:0-5032 GCA_035483375.1 Rhizomicrobium sp.
CAGCTTTTCGTTTTCCTCCCGCGCGAGATCGGGCATGAGGCGGCCGATCTTGCGCGCGAGCTCCGCACGCACATCATCGTCGGTATCGTCGGCAAGAAGACGGTTCGCACGCGCGGGCGTCGCGCTATTGGCGGCCACCGCACGCCGGATCGCAGCCGCACCCTTCGCCGCCAGATAATAGAGAACATCCGGCCCCGCATCGGTACGGCCGGCAAGTTCGTTCTGGGCCGCTTGCGTGCGCTCCTCCAGAATCTGGAGGATGTCGTCGCGCGACAGCTTGTCGGGCAGGCCGACATCCGGAAGAACGCGTTCTTTCGCCGCCATTTCCAAACCTTGCTGCTCAGGCTTAATTGTCGGGCCGGGGCCGTTAAGGCTTATTGAAGGGACATGGTTAAGCGAAAGCTGGAGCCTGAGGATTAAACCCCGCTTGCCTAAGCTTTTTCGTTCCCTCATGGTCCGGCCAAACATCGGGAACGGCTTTTCATGGAAGAATTGGCGCAAATCGTTAACGAAGCCTGGGAGGCGCGCGATACGCTGAACGCGGGCTCGCGCGGGCCCGTGCACGAGGCGGTGGATGCGGCGCTCGACGCGCTCGATTCCGGCAAGCTTCGCGTGGCGGAGAAAGCGGGAGGCGACTGGCATACGCATCAATGGCTGAAGAAAGCCGTGCTGCTGTCGTTCCGGCTTTCGCCCATGAAGCGCATCGCAGGCGCGCCGGGCGATGCGGCGTGGTGGGACAAGGTCGATTCCAAATTCCTTTCTTTTGACGATGCGCGTTTCGCCGAAGCCGGTTTCCGCGCGGTGCCGGGCGCGATCGTGCGGCGTTCGGCATTCATCGCGAAGAATGTCGTGCTCATGCCGTGCTTCGTGAATGTCGGCGCCTATATCGGCGAAGGCACGATGATCGACACATGGTCCACTGTCGGTTCCTGCGCGCAGGTCGGGCGCAATTGCCATATCTCGGGCGGTGTGGGTTTAGGCGGTGTGCTGGAACCTTTGCAGGCTTCGCCTGTCATCATCGAGGACAATTGTTTCATCGGTGCGCGCGCCGAAGTGGCCGAAGGTGTCATCGTTGGCGAAGGCTCCGTTATTTCGATGGGCGTTTATCTCGGCCAATCGACGAAGATCGTCGATCGCGCGACAGGCGAGATCATCTATGGCCGCGTGCCGCCTTATTCCGTTGTCGTGTCGGGCACGCTGCCGCAAGGGCCGGATAAACCGGCACTTTATTGCGCCGTCATCGTCAAGCGTGTGGATGAGCGTACGCGCGCAAAAACCTCGATCAACGAATTGCTGCGCGCATGATTGATCCTGTCGAACTTGCGCAATCTTTGATCCGCTGCCCCTCGGTGACGCCGCGCGATGACGGCGCGCTCGATGTGTTGCAGAGCGTGCTGACGCAACTCGGCTTCACATGCCATCGTTTGCCGTTTGAAGATGTCGATAATCTGTATGCGCGCATCGGAACGGCGTCGCCGAATTTCTGTTTCGCAGGCCATACCGATGTTGTGCCGCCGGGCGATGTGAAGCTCTGGCATAGCAACCCGTTCACGGCGGAGATTCGTGGCGGCATGCTTTATGGGCGCGGCGCTGCGGATATGAAATCCGCGATTGCCGCGTTTGTCGCTTCGGCAGAACGCGTGCTTGCGAAAGGCGCGCCTAAAGGTTCGATCAGCCTGCTCATCACGGGTGATGAAGAAGGTCTTGCCGTTAACGGCACGAAGAAAGTGCTCGAATGGATGCGTGCGCATGGCGAGCGTATCGATCATTGCGTCGTGGGCGAACCGGGATCGACCGCGCATGCGGCAGACACGATCAAGCATGGCCGCAGAGGTTCGATGAATTTCCGCGTCACCGTCACGGGCATGCAGGGCCATTCCGCCTATCCGCAAAATGCGCTCAATCCACTGCCGACAATGGCACGGCTTGTGACGCGGCTCAGCGAAACGCCGCTCGATTCCGGCACCGATCATTTCGAACCTTCCACTTTGCAATTCACGAGCATCGATGTCGGCAACGCCGCCACGAATGTGATTCCGGCAGTCGCACATGGGCGCTTCAACATTCGCTTCAACGATCTGCATACGCCCGAAACGCTGCTGCGCCGCACCGAATCCGTGGCCGAAGATCTCGCGCGCGAATCCGGCTGCGAGGTCGCGATCGAAGGCAATGCGACGGGCGTCGCGTTCCTTACGAAGCCCGGACCGTTCACAGAACTTCTGCGCGACGCGGCGGAAAAAGTGACGGGCCATCGTCCGCGCTTCTCGACGGGCGGCGGCACATCCGATGCACGTTTCATAAAAGACTACTGCCCCGTCGCCGAAATGGGCCTGCCCGGCACGACGATGCACAAGACCGACGAATGCGTTGCGATTGCGGAAATCCATCGCCTTGTCGATATCTACGCGATGGCGCTTGAACTCTACTTTGCGAAGCCGCCTGCGTAATCCACACGCATGAGATAAAGCCCGTCCGGCGGCGCGAGTGCACCGCATTGCGCACGGTCGCGCGCTTCGAGCACACGCGCGGTATCGCTCACCTTCCATTTGCCTTCACCGACCATTTTGAGCGAACCCACCATCGAGCGCACCTGCCGATGCAGGAACGAGCGCGCCGAGGCTTCGATGTGGATTTCATTCCCCATGCGTTTCACATCGAGCCGGTCAAGTGTTTTTACAGGCGAGTCCGCTTGACATTCGACGGCGCGGAATGTCGTGAAATCGTGATAACCGACGAGGCTTTGCGCTGCCTCATGCATCGCATCCGCATCGAGATCGCGCTGGATATGCCATGCAAACCCGCGCTCGATGACAAGCGGCGCTTTGCGGCACATGATGCGATAAAGGTAGCGGCGCGACGTCGCCGAAAATCGCGCATGGAAATCCGGCGAAGCGATCTCAGCATCAAGCACGGCGACCGGCGCGGGTTTCAAATAATAATTCAGCGCATCGCGGACTTTGTCGACGGCGAATTCCTTCTCAAGATCGAAATGTGCAACCTGTCCGCGCGCATGCACGCCCGCATCGGTGCGGCCAGCACCCGCAACATTCACGCGTTCACCGGACAGTTTGAAAACAGCATCTTCAAGCGCACCCTGCACGGATGGGCCGTTCTCCTGCCGCTGCCAACCCACGAAAGGCCCGCCATTATATTCGATCGTCAAACGATAACGCATCAGGAAAGCCGGGTGCCGTGTGGAATCGGAAAACCGCGAAGAAAATCCTTCGCCTCCATCACGGATTTTCCGGCGCGTTGCAGCTTCGTCAAACGCAATGCGCCATCGCCGCAAGCGATGGTGAGTTCGTCATCGAGCATTTCGCCGGCATCGCCGCGACGTTCGACAGGTTCGGCACAAAGAATCTTCACGCGCTCCCCGCGCATTTCGCACCACGCACCGGGCACAGGCGAAAGACCGCGAATGAGGCAATCGATCTCGCGGGCGGATTTCGACCAATCGATGCGCGTTTCTTCCTTCAAAATCTTCTTCGCATAAGTCGGCTCGCCGATCTGCGGCTGCAATTCTACAGGCCCCTGTTCCAACGCGATCAAAGCCTCCGCCATCAACTCCGCGCCGGATTGCGCGAGTTCGGTTTGCAGGTCGCCCGTCGTTTTGCGCAGCACCGGCGTGCGTATGGTGAGAAGCACGGGGCCGGTATCGAGCCCCTCTTCCATCTTCATCACCATGACGCCGGTTTCTTCATCGCCCGCCATGATCGCACGCTGGATCGGCGCAGCACCGCGCCAGCGCGGCAACAGTGAACCATGCAGATTGAAACAACCGAGACGCGGGGCATCGAGCACGGCTTTCGGCAACAGCAATCCATAAGCAACAACGACGGCAATATCGGCCTTCAACGCAGCAAACAATCCTTGCGCCTCCGCATCCTTCAACGTCACAGGCGTTCGCACATCCAGACCATGCGATTTCGCAAGTTTCGCAACGGGCGAATCCTCGCTTGCCAAACCTCGTCCCTTCGGACGCGCAGGTTGCGAATAAACCGCCGCGATCTCATGCCCCGCCGCAATCAAACGCGCGAGCGTGGGCACCGCGAATTCCGGCGTGCCCATAAAAACGATTTTCATTGGTCGCGCAGTCTGACGCGAACCGGTCCCCATTTCGCGGGACTGCGCTCCAGGCATGAATTAAACAGCGTCTTTCAGACGCTTTGCTTTCGCTTTCGTCAGTCTGCGCATGAGGATGCCGCGCTTCAGCCGCGAAATATGATCGATGAACAACACGCCATCGAGATGATCCATCTCATGCTGTAGGCAACAGGCGAGCAAGCCTTCGGCCTCCAGCGTCTGCGCAGCACCGTCGCGATCGACATATTCGACGCGGATGCGCGCGGGCCGCTCCACCTCTTCCCAGATCTCGGGTACCGACAGGCACCCTTCTTCCGCCGTCACTTTCTCGTCCGATACCCAAACAATCTTGGGATTGATGTACACGCGAGGCTCCCGCCCGCCTTTCATCTGCGCAATATCCATCACAAGCATACGCAGCGGCACGCCCACCTGCACCGCGGCCAGGCCCACACCATCGGCGTCGTACATCGTCTCGAGCATGTCGTCGATGAGCTTGCGGATCTCGCCGTCCACGCGGCCGACAGGTTCCGAGACCGCTTTCAGCCGCGGATCGGGCGCGGTAAGGATGGGTAGAATGGCCATGGCGGGGGAAATAAGCGCGCCAGGCCCCCCGGTCAAGGATCGATAAATGGACGTGTCTTTTCTGATACTTGCGGGCGCAGTCGTGCTGGCGGCCGTGATCGTGGCGGTGGCTGTCCGGCGCAAGCCCGCGCCCCCGCCGCCCGTGGATGCCGCCGTGTTGCTGGAGCCGCGTCTCGCCCAATTGTCCGCCGCCCAAAGCGAGATCTCGGGCCGCTTTCAGCAAACCATCGCAGCGCAAACGCAGCTCCAGACGGTGCTCGCGGGCCAGATCGAAGCGCTCAACAAGCGGCTCGACGAAACGCTGACGGCGTCCGCCACCAAAACTGCCGAGACGATGGGCAATATCCAGACGCGGCTTTCGGTG
>DATHQA010000290.1:0-11842 GCA_035483375.1 Rhizomicrobium sp.
TGCCGCGTATTGGCCGCGAACCGAATCCTCCGGTTTGATCGGATGCGTGGCTTTGAATACTTCCGCTTTGCGCGCGCGCACCGCATCGGCATCGAATGAAACAGGCGGCTCCATCGCTGTCATCGCGACGAGTTGGAACAAGTGATTGGGCACCATGTCGCGCAACGCGCCGGTCGCCTCGTAGAATTTGCCGCGCGTTTCGATGCCGATGGATTCAGCGACGGTGATCTGCACATGATCGATGCGATCGCGATTCCAGAAAGGTTCAAACAAGCCGTTCGCGAAACGCTGCGCCATGATGTTCTGCACCGTTTCCTTGCCAAGGAAGTGATCGATGCGATAGATTTGATTTTCGTCGAGCCATTCGAGCAAACATTTGTTCAACGCCTGCGCGGATTTTAGGTCGTGGCCGAACGGCTTTTCCACAATGACGCGCCGCCAGCCGATTTCAGGCTTTACAAGATCCGCGCGACCTAAATGTTCGACGACGGGCCCGAAGAAACGATCAGCGACCGCTAGATAAAAAAGCACATTGCCATCAAGATTCTTTTCTTTGTCGAGACGCGCGAGCAATGCTGCAAGTTTCGTGTAAGTCTCGCTATCGACAAAATCGCCCTCAAGATAAGACATCGCGGCGGCCACATGAGCCCAGGCTTCGGCATCAATGGTTTTGGCTTCGAGCTCGCTGTCGGTTTTCTTGATCTGATTATCGAGGAAAGTATGAAGTTCCTCCGCCCAGCTTTGCGCCGTTCCGCCGCCATGATTGACGCCAATGAGGGCGAAATTCTGCGGCAGCAAGTTGGCGCGCGCGAGATTGTAAAGCGCAGGCACGACAAGCCGTTTGGTGAGATCGCCGCCTGCACCGAAGATCACCATCGCACAAGGTGGCGGAACTTGACTCATGATTTCGCCTCTGGCGCGTGACCTTCGACATGGCCGCCGAACTGCATGCGCATTGCCGAAAGCAATTTCTCACCAAAACTGTGTTCCACGCGCGAACGGAAGCGTGCATACAGCGCAGCGGTAAGAACATTCGCGGAAACAGCTTCTTCAACAGCGGCGTTTATCGTCCAGCGACCTTCTCCGGAATCATCCACGAAGCCAGAAAATTCTTTGAGCGATGCATCTTTTGCGAGCGCAATGGCCGTGAGGTCAAGAAGCCAGGATGAAATTACGCTGCCTCGCCGCCAAACTTCCGCGATGTCGCCGAGATCGAGCGTGAAACGTTCGTCTTCTGGCAGCGCTTCGGATGCCTTGCCGCGCAGAATATCGAAGCCTTCGGCGTAGGCCTGCATGAGACCATATTCGATGCCATTGTGAATCATCTTCACGAAATGGCCGGCACCGACGGGGCCAGCATGAATGTAGCCGCGTTCGGCGCGCGGGTCGCGCGTTTCGCGATTGGGTGTGCGCGGGATTGCTCCGAGCCCAGGCGCAAGTACTGAGAAAATCGGATCGAGACGATCAACAGCAGCTTTGTCACCGCCGATCATCATGCAGTATCCGCGCTCAAGTCCCCACACGCCGCCAGATGTTCCTACATCGATATAATCGATGCCGCGCTCGTGGAGAAACTTCGCGCGGCGAATATCGTCTTTATAAAAGGTATTGCCGCCATCGATGACGACATCGCCTTTTTCAAGCAATCCACTCAATTGTTCGACGGTTTTCTCTGTCGGCGCACCCGCGGGCAACATGACCCAAACCGCGCGCGGCGCAGTTAATAGGGTTTTGAAATCATCCAATGCGCGAGCAGCCTTCGCTTTTTCTTTTGCGAGCGTATCGACGGCTTTTGCATCGCGGTCATAAACGACGACTTCATGTCCCGCTTGCAGCAGACGCCGTGCGATGTTGCCTCCCATGCGGCCGAGGCCGATGACTCCGAGCTGCATGAGACTTTCCTATTTTAAAGCTTCTCCAAGCGCGGCGTTCAATTGAGCAAGACCTGATTCCGCATTGTCCAGATGGATACGCAGACACCGGCGGCCACGCTCGCATAGTACTGCGAAATCGCCAAGCGCCTGAGCCTGCTCGACGATACCAAAGCTAAATTTGCGGCCTGGCACATCGATATCCTGAACGGGGTTCGCGGTAATCGTGACGAATACGCCGCTATTGGGACCACCCTTATAAGCTTGCCCCGTCGAATGCAGAAAGCGCGGGCCGAATTCTGCGCAGGTTGCAACTTTCTTCACATCGCGAATATGCATGCGCATCGACTGCAGCGTTGCTTCGTGTTTCTTATCGTGATCGATGAAAGCTAGAAATGCGAAATAATCGCCGGAGGACAATGATTTCAGGTGTGTGCGCAAAATCTCGGCTAGCGACTTTGCATTAGAAATCGCTTCAGCGTTCTTCCCGCGCGCAAAAACCGAAACGCCGTCGAAGCTGGCGATCGGCTTTTCTTCCGGGAGTTTGCCATCGTGTTCGAATTGATCGGTAAGCTTTCGCGTTTCGATCTTGCTTGCTTCAACATCTGGTTGATCGAACGGATTGATGCCGATGATAGCGCCCGCAACCGCGACAGCGATCTCGCTCAGGAAGAAAAGCTGACCTAACTGATAAGGATCATCGAGCATAAGGCGGATGACAGGTTGTCCGGCTTTTTCAAGCGCGGTCAAGCCGTCGGCTTCCACTTCGTCCTTCAAACTCAGATGGACGAACACCCTATCTTTCCCATAGACATCCGGTTTCGCGAGCGGTTCATTGTCGATAGGGATGAGACCTTTGCCGTGTTTACCGGTCGATTCCGCGATCAATTGTTCAAGCCATAACCCGACGGATAAAAGCGCTTTCGATGCGCTGATCGTGACCTTGTCGCGACCGTGTTTTGCTGCGAGCACGCCGAGCGTGGCCCCAAGTTTTACGCCCAGATTGTTGTCCGGGGGCGTCAATGCGCTACAGCTTGCAACCATATCCTGTGTCGATGAAAGCAAACGCTTTACGTCGAGGCCCATCGCGGCAGCAGGTATGAGGCCGAATTTCGACAGCACGGAATAACGGCCGCCAATTGCCGGATCACCGAGAAACGTACGGGAGAAATCCTCTTTCTTCGCGGCTGCCTCCAACGACGAACCAGGATCTGTGATCGCGACGAAGCGATGGCTTTTTGAGCGGAAATAGTCTTTCAGGATATTCGGCTCAAGCGTACTTCCGGATTTGGATGAGACGATGAAAAGCGTGCGCACGATGTCCACCGCGCTTTCGAGCGCGCGAATCTGATCGGGATCGGTGGAATCGAGTACGTGCAGCTTCGGCGCGCCGGCTTTCGGGCCGAAACATTCGGCGAAGACTTCCGCACCGAGACTCGATCCGCCCATGCCGAGCAATACGACATCCGTGAAGTTTTCCCTCTTCACCCATGATGCGAATTCTTCGAAGATCTGAGGATCAGCAAATTCACGTTCGACGATGTCGAGCCAGCCGAGCCATTTATCTTCGTCGGCATTTGTCCAAAGCGCCTTGTCCTTTGCCCATAATGCACGAATTTTGCCGTCACGTGTCCAATCGGCAAACACGTCATCGACATCGGATTTCGCATCGCCGAGCGAAAGACTCATCTGCACCAAGCGAGAACCGAGGATTTTCTCGCGCTTGGCGGCAATGGCGCCATAGAGCTTGTCGGCGGCGTCTGCGAATTTCGCGACACCGTCATCAACAAGCGCATCGGTGATCTTGTCGAGCGAGATACCTTCGCGTTCGAGATCAGCCAAAACCTGTTTTGCTTCATCTATATGGGTTTCGAGCGTGGATGCGGCTTCGCCATGATCGCGGAATGCATCAAGCGTTTCGGGCGGTATCGTGTTGACCGTAGCCTGCCCGATCAGCGTTTCGACATACATCACATCGCGATAAGCCTTGTTCTTCGTACTTGTCGAAGCCCATAGCAAACGCTGCGACCGTGCGCCTTTCGTCGCCAATGCATCCCAACGCGCGCCAGAGAACAAGCGCTTATATTGCTCGTAAGCAAGCTTCGCATTCGCGATGGCTGTTTTGCCGAGCAGGCCTTTCAATCGCGCGGTGTCTTCGCCCTGCACCGTCTTGAGTTTCGCCTCGATCTCCTTATCCGCCAGCGAGTCGATGCGGCTGACGAAGAAACTCGCGACACTTGCGATCTTCTTCAGATCGCGTTTGCGCGCGAGCGTTTCGAGACCTTTCAGATAAGCGTTCGCCACAGCTTCATACATATCCCTCGCGAACAGCAGCGTGATGTTGACGTTGATGCCGTCACCGATGAGCACTTCAATCGCTGGAACGCCCGCCTTAGTCGCGGGCACTTTGATCATGAGATTATCGCGGCCCACGGCGTGCCATAGCGAGCGCGCCTCCGCGATCGTGGCATCGGTATCCATCGCGATATAGGGCGAGACTTCCATGCTGACGAAGCCGTCGGCGCCACTCGTCGCATCGTAAACGCCGCGCAACGTGTCGGCGGCGTCCTGAATATCCTTTACCGCCAGCGCGCGGAAGATCACACCGGCATCGGGCGAGCCGCGTTTCAGCAAATCCGCAATCGCATCGTCATAATCGTCGGAATGGCCGATGGCTTTCTCGAAGATCGACGGATTGGAAGTGACACCCTTCACACCGTCTTCATCGATGAGCTTCTTCAGGCCGCCGGTCCGCAGCAGCGCGCGGCTCAGATTGTCGAGCCAGATCGATTGACCGAATTTCTCTAACTGGTGAAGGCGGTTCATGGGGCGTCCTTGGCCACCGCCGTAACGGAATTCGGGCGGCTCTCCTTGCGGATATTGCACTTGCGGCGATCCGGCAAGGCAGCCGCAGGTTACGAACGCGAGGCCGCCCGGATTGTTCCCGATTAGCATTTGATCAAAACGGCTTAGCAGAAACGTGACGGCGGGATCACAATCAAGGGAACCAAAATACGGGCAAAGAATTGTACAAATATTCGGCCTTACTGTGACCGGGATCGGCTGAAAAAGGGGAAGTTAAGGGGCCGTTAGTCAGATAAGCGGCATTATCGTTTAGTTCCATAGCCTTACGGACGGCGCGCGGTTGCGGTCCTAAAAGGAATGGAGGGGGTCATGTATTTGTTTATTGGGCTTGCTGCTGTGTTGGCGGCTGCGTTACTGGCGGCCGTTCTGACCATTGCCAGATTCCGACGTTCGCATGCGGAGATGGAAGCGCTGCTGCGGCAGCGTACCGAGGCGCTGGCCCATGAAGTCGCCGAGCGTTCCCGCCACGACGAAGCGATGGCCGAGCGCGCGCGTGAATTGCAACGCTCCAACGCGGAGCTTGAGCAGTTCGCCTATATCGCCTCGCACGACCTGCAGGAGCCGCTGCGCATGGTAGCGAGCTATACAGAGCTTCTCGCGCAACGTTATCAAGGCCAACTGGACGAACGCGCAGACAAATACATCAAATACGCCGTCGATGGCGCCAAGCGCATGCAGCGGCTTGTCAACGATCTCCTCACCTTCTCTCGCGTCGGCCGCCACACGCGCGAGCCGCAACCGACCGACCTCAACGATGTCTTGCAGACGGTGCTGAAAAATTTGGGACATGCAATTGGCAAATCCGGAGTAACCATCGAAACGGGCAAATTGCCCATCGTAATGGCCGATGACGGACAGATCGGTCAGGTGTTTCAGAACCTCATCGGTAACGCGATCAAATTCCGCGCTGAACGCGCACCGCACATTCGCGTAGCTGCCGAACGCACAACCGACAAGTGGTTATGCAGCGTCGCGGACAATGGTATAGGTATCGAGGCGCAATATTCCGAGCGTATTTTCCAGATGTTCCAGCGTTTGCACGACCGGGAAAGTTACGAAGGCAGCGGCATCGGCCTCGCCATTGCCAAGAAGATCGTGGAGCGTCATGGCGGCCGCATCTGGTTCGAATCCATGCCCGGAGAAGGCACGACATTCTTCTTCACACTCGCGGCAGAGAAAGCTGCATGAGGTTTCTATCATGAACGCGGAGCCGAAACAACAGACATTCAAGCTTCTGCTCGTCGAGGACAATCCTGGCGATGCCGATCTCACGCGCGAACATCTGGAAGATCTGCCCGATTGCGATTTCGAGATCACGCTTGTGACGCGGCTGGCCGACGCCATCATCAAGCTTGAGGAAACGCCGATGGATGCGGTGATCCTCGATCTTAATCTGCCGGATAGCAGTGGTCTGGAGACATTGCGTCGCCTGCGCCGTATCCGCAGCGCCATGGCGATCATCGTGCTTTCTGGCGTGGCGGACGACATTCTGCGCCGTGAAGCCATTCGTGAGGGCGCGCAGGAATTCCTCAGCAAGTCGGAATCGGCGTCACGGCTCGTGGCGCGCAGCTTCGTCTACGCGCTGGAGCGGCATCGCACGGAAGAGCAAAGCCGCCAGATCGAGCACCTCGTCGCTGCAAACCCCGACGCTGTGCTCGTCGTGGACGGTATGAATGTCGTGCGTTTCGCGAATGCGGCAGCGCTCGCGTTGTTCGGACGCAACAGCGAAGATCTCATCGATGGGCCGCTTGGCTATCCGATCCGGCCGAATGACATGATTGAAATCAGCTTCCAAAAAAACGGCAAAACGCATCATGCCGAAATGCGCGCGGCTATTTTTGAATGGGATCGCAAGCAAGCCTATCTCGCTTCTATTCGCGACATCACGGAGAAGAAGCAACTCGCAGAACAATTGCTGCAATCGCAGAAGATGGAAGCGATGGGCCTGCTAGCGGGCGGCGTGGCGCATGACCTCAATAATCTTCTCACCGTCATCGTCAATTGCGCGACGTTCCTGACCGACGCCATTCCCGAAGGCGATGCCAAGCGCAATGATGTGGACCAAATTCTTGGCGCCGTCGACCGCGCCGAAGCACTTGTCTCGCAGCTTCTGGAATTGACGCGCAAGAAACCGGCTCAGGCGCGCATCATCGATCTTGGCGACACAGCAACGGAGATGCAGAAACTGCTGCGTCGTACATTGCCCGCCGACATCGAACTGGTAGTCGAAGCTGCACCGTCGTTGTGGCCTGTCTTCGCGGATCGCGGCCGCCTTGAGCAGGTTCTCATGAATCTTGCTGTCAATGCGAAGGATGCGATGCAGGAAGGCGGACGCCTCACCATCGCGCTCGCGAACAAGCATATCGAGAAAGCGACCGAGATTCGCGCGGCGGGCGATTATGTTTCGCTCATGGTTTCCGACACAGGCTCCGGCATAAAACCCGAAACGCTGCCGCGCATTTTCGAGCCGTTCTTCACGACCAAGGCGCCTGGCAAAGGCACAGGCCTTGGTCTCGCGACCTGCTATTCCATCATTCGTCAGGCTAATGGCGATATCACGGTTGAAAGCAAACTCGGCACGGGTACGACATTTGAGATTTTGTTGCCGCGTACGCAAGGAAGCATAACCGCGCAATCGGTTGGCGCGGAGGAAACAACCGAACTGCGTGGGAAGGAATCAATCCTGCTCGTCGATGACGATTCCGCCGTGGCGACGACGCTCGCTTCCGTGCTGCGCAAGAAGGGCTACACCGTTGTGCAGGCGGAAAACGGCGAAGAAGCTTTGCGCATTGTGCGGAGCAATCCCAAACCGTTCGATCTTGTGCTAAGCGACATCATTATGCCGCGCATGAACGGGCGCGCGCTCGTGGCCGCCTTGCGGCACGCCGATCCAACGCAGAAAATCCTGCTCATGAGCGGCTATGACGATTCACCGGAAGACAAGGGCGAGCGGGCCGAAACGATCTTTAAACCGTTCCGTCCGAACGACCTTCTACGCCGCGTGCGTGAAGTGCTGGATGCAGGTAAAAACTAAAACGCAATCCCGCAAAGTGCAAAGCGGTTCGCGTCAGATTGCGCGACCATTAAAAATTATGCGGCGCGAAGCAGTGTATAGCCGTTGCTTTCGCGCCTTAGATCGAGCGAACCGATCCTGTCGAGCAAAGGCTTCAGCCGGTTCATCTCGGCCGGCTTCGTGAGATAACCGAGCGCGCCGAGCCGTTTGGCGCGTTCCATATCTTTGTCGTAAGCCGAGGTTGTACACATCACCACTGGCGTCGTGCGCAGCGCATCCTCTGCGCGCATGTTCTCGAGCAATTCGAATCCATCCATTCCGGGCATATTGATATCGAGCAGCAGCAGATCGACAGCGGCGTTATTCTCCAGCGCGCGCAGCATGTTCATCGCTTCGTAGGCGTCATGCGCCACGAGCAGATTGCATTGCAACCCCGCTTCCTCGAACAGCATGATACGCGTCAGTTCGATATCTGCCTCGTTGTCGTCCACAAGCAGCAAATTGGCCATGGGCTTTGCTTCGGCCATTTCAGCTACGGCTCGCGCTTCTTTTGATGGCGCGGTTGCGACTGTGACCTGCGAAGCATCCTTCGGAATCGTGAAAACGAAGCTCGCGCCTTTCTGGGCGCCCGCCTCGCACCAGATCTTTCCACCATGCGTCTCCACAATCCTCTTGCAGATCGCGAGACCGAGGCCTAACCCTTGCGCCTTGGATTGTGCGAGGCGCTTAAACGGTTGGAAAATCTTCTCGCGCTGCGCGACATCAATGCCCGGTCCGTTATCCGTCACACGAAATACCCAATGTGTGGCGCTTTCCGACGCTTCGATTTCGATCATCGGGTTGGCAGGGCAATGCTGGATCGCGTTGCACATGAGATTTTGCAGCACTTGTGCAAGCTGGCGCCTGTTCGCGGTAACGATTGGCAGCGGCCCTGCAGAAATAACCGCATTGCGTTCCTTTATGAGCGCACTGATATCGGCCTTTGCTTCCTCGAGTACCGCAGTCGAATCGCACACCTCTTTGCCGATTTCCTGCGGCGAACCGTCGAGGCGCGTGTAGAAATAAACCGCATCAATGAGTGCGGCCATGCGATCCGATGCATTCTGGATATAGTTGAAATAACCCTGCCCTTTTTCCGAGAGCTTCTCATGCGCCGTAACGAGCGAGAGAAAGGATTTGATCGTACGGATGGGCTCCTTCAGATCATGTGCAAGCGCACGCGTGAAAATCTCAAGCGATTCGCGTTGCTCATGAATGCGCTTTTCCATCGTGCAATGCTCGATGGCCGTGCGGATAACACGCTGCAACGCTTCCGGCGTGATCGTGGCTTTGGAGATATAATTTTGTGCACCTTCCTGCATGGCAGTGACGGCAACGGTTTCATTGCCCTGCCCCGTGAGCATCACAACCGGCACAAACGGATGTTCTGCGCGCAAACGTTTCAGCACTTCCACGCCATTGCGGCCGGGCAGCGAATAATCGAGTAGCACACAGGCAGGTAAGGCTTGTGCAAGCCGCGCAAGCCCCTGCTCGCCGTTTTCAGCCTCAACGATATCGTAAATCGCGTCCTCGCTTTTCTTCAGCGTGCGGCGATAGAACTCGCGGTCGTCTTCGCTATCGTCGATGATGAGGATGCTTGTCGATTCCGTCATACTTCCGGCCCCTTCGGCAGCAACGCGATTTCGAACCAATATTCCTTGAGCCGCTTGATCGCCGCGATAAGTCCATCGAAATCGACCGGCTTCTGGATATAGGTATTGGCGCCCAATTCGTAACACGCCTTCACGTCGCGCTCATCGTCCGATGTCGTGAGGACGACGACGGGAATCTTCTTGAGCTTCGGCGTCTGCTTGATGATCTCAAGCGTCTTGCGGCCGTCCATGCCCGGCATGTTGAGGTCAAGAAGAATGAGACCCGGTTTCGCGAGCGCATCGGCACGCAGATAGGAAAGCGCATCTTCGCCGTTGAACACATGCTTGATCGGGTTATGCAGGTTCGCCTTGCTGAACGCGCGTTTCGTAGCCTCGAAATCGTCGGTCGAATCCTCGACGATCAAAATAGGCTGCGATTCACGCAGCAACGGCTTGCGATTCGTTTCCTGATTCATGTTTGGGTGCCTCCAAAGTGAAATAGAACGTGGTGCCCTGCCCGGGTTCGGATTCAAGCCAAATGCGGCCGCCATGCCGCTCGACGATCTTCTTGACGAAGGTGAGGCCCACGCCCGTACCTTCCTCCGCGCCGCCTTGCGCCGCCTGCAGCCGCTTGAATATGCGAAAAATCTCCTGATGGAATTCCGGCACGATGCCGAGGCCGTTGTCCTTCACATAGAAGACATTCGTCATGAGGTTGCCTTCAGCGGTCTTTTTCGTCTCGACGAATCCGACCTCGATGATCTTTTCCGGCTTGTCGTTGTATTTCGCGGCGTTCGTTATGAGATTGCGCAACAATTCTGTCACACGCGGCTTGTCGCAAACAATAGTCGGCAAAGGCCTCGGCATAATGATATGCGCGTTGCGTTCCTGCAGGAAATGTTCGAGCGTCGTTTCGATATCGCCGATCACGCCACCCATATTGGTCTGCTGCACGGCAAGTTCCTGCCGGCCAAGGCGCGAAAAATAGAGTAGATCATTGACCAGCCGTTCCATGCGCTGGCTCAAGAACACAAGCCGGTTGAGCCGCCCGACGCTTTCTTCATCGAGCTTCTCCGAATTGTCCTCGAGCAGGAAGCGCGAATGATTGTGAATGCCGCGCAACGGTTCCTTCAGATCATGCGAAGCGATATAGGCGAAATCATCGAGTTCTTTGTTGCTGCGCTCCAGCGCTTGCGTGTAGCCGATGAGTTCCTGCTCGGCCTCTTTGCGCTTGGTGATGTCGCGGATGATGCCCGAATAATAGGTACCGTCTTCCAGCGTGAAGGCGCTGACAGACAATTCAATGGGAAACGTCGATCCATCCTTGCGGCGTGCAGTCAGTTCGCGGCCTTGCGAGCCATCGAATTGCGATTCGTTGCCGAGGTAGCGGGAAAGATCATCATCCTGCTCGTCCCGATGAGTCTCAGGCATCAGCATCTTTACATAACGGCCGATCACTTCTTCGGCCGAATAATCGAAAATGCGCTCGCAGGCCGGATTGAATGATTGTATTCGGCCTTTGGAATCTATCGTGATGAGTCCGTCCAATGTATGCTCAACCACCGCGCGCAAGCGATTTTCACTGCGATCGCGCGCGGCGGCAGTGCGTTTAATCTCTTCGAGATTTTCGTGGAAAGCGCTCAACACTTCTGCGAGCTTGCCTATTTCGTCGCCGCGATTGGCCGGCAGCACGAAATCCGACCTTTCGCCATGCGTCGCCTTTATCAGCGCATCGACCATGCCGTTTACGGGCCGGATAACGCGTCGCACGATGATATTGAAACTCGAAATGCAAAGGATCAGCGCGACAAGGAAGATTGCGAACTGAATGGCGATCTCACGTTGCGTCTCGTCGATCAAGCCTTGTACATAGGCTTGCGTCTGCTTGATGAGCGCGTCACGCAGGGCGCCGAGCGAATCGGAGGCTTCCGTCGAAAGCTCAAACCACAGATCGATACTGATGGGATAAGTCTGACCATGATGGGCGTCAGGGACATAGAACATTGCCCGGACCATGTCGTGCATCGTCGAATAATGGCTTAGCGCGTCGGTGTAATAGGGCGCGATTGTGGAATAAAGATTGCTCTGCTGCGCGAGAACGCGCGTCATCTCCCAGCTCTCGTCGATCACGCCCTGTCCGCGGCGCAATTGCGAAATCTGTTTTGGCGTCGGATCGACATTTTCCACGATAAGCTGACCGATGAGCGAACGTTCGCGGCCTGTGTAGTCCGTGATCGTGCGCACGAAATGCTTGACCCACAAATGCTCCGTCACCACGGGATCGATATTGGTGAAATGCCGGATGAAAGCGATCCACAGGTTCTCGGTTTCGAGGATCAGGCCCGTCACTTCGTTCGACCATTGCGCGGCGAGCGCGCGTTTGGCCGGGCTGTCGGGTGCGTCGGTCATCGCATCGATCTTATGCCGCAGATCACTGATTACAGTCAGATGTTTGCGGATCG
>DATHQA010000291.1:0-4368 GCA_035483375.1 Rhizomicrobium sp.
AACATTTAGACGGGCTGCCTGATCTTCTTTTGGTTCGCCCGCGCGTAATCTTCTATCGTCGACATTCCGAGGAGTTTCCCATGGCCCTACGTCTTCACACGATTATCGCCAGCACGCGCCCCGGCCGTGTCGGCCCCCTCATCGCCCGCTGGTTCGACGAATTCGCCAAGGCACATGGCAAATTCGACGCACATCTGATCGATCTCGCGGACTTCAATCTGCCGGTTTATGACGAGCCGCAGCACCCCAGTCGCCGCGATTATCAGCACGAGCACACGAAGAAATGGAGCGAAAGCGTCAAATCCGCGGACGCCTTCGTATTTGTGACGCCGGAATACAATTACACGTTGCCGCCCTCGCTCTCCAACGCGCTCGATTATGTGTTCTGGGAGTGGCAGTACACGCCCGTCGGCTTTGTGAGTTACGGCGGCGTATCGGGCGGGCTGCGCGCGGCGCAGACGGCGCGGCTGATGACGACTTCTTTCAAGATGATGCCGGTGCCGGAGGGCGTGGCCCTTCCCAACGTGTTCGCGCAGATCAAAGAGGGCGTGTTCGCCGCCAACGACCTCAACATACAAGGGGCCGCTTCCATCCTGAACGAAATGATCAAATGGGCCGAGGCGCTGAAGCCGCTGCGTGAGGGCATCAAGGGCATGTGAGGGTTAAGCTTGACGTGAGCCGCGCCCCCTGCCAAAGGCGCGCCTATGATTGAGCTTACACAGGAATTCGGCTTCGACGCGGCGCATTTCCTGGGCGCGGGCGCGGCTGAAAACCAGCGCCTGCACGGCCATTCCTTCTATGTAGAAGTGACGCTGCGTGGGGAGCCGGCTGCGGCCACAGGATTCCTGCGCGATTTCGGCGAGGTGAAAGACGCGCTGGAGCGTGTGCGTGAAAGTCTCGATCATCGCCTGCTGAATGAGGTTGATGGGCTTGGCACACCGACACTCGAAAACATTGCGCGCTATATCTATGTGCGTACGAAAGCTTCGTTGCCGGAAGTCGCGCGCGTGAAAATCCGCAGGCCGTCTTACGGGCAGACTTGCGTGTATGAGGAGCGCGCGTAGTGCCTCGCAAACTCACACAGCTCGGCCATGCCGTTCCGCAACCGCAATCGCCGGAGGAGGCGAAACTCGAAGCGATCCCCAATCCGCATGCGGGCACGGATTACATCGTGCGCTTCACCGCGCCTGAATTCACGACGCTATGCCCCGTGACGGGCCAGCCGGATTTCGCGCATTTCGTCATCGATTACTGCCCGGCGAAATCGCTCGTCGAATCCAAATCGCTGAAATTGTTTCTCACGAGTTTCCGCAATCACGCGGCATTCCATGAGGATTGCACGCTCGCGATCGGCAAGCGCGTCACGAGTGCGATCAAGCCGAAATTCCTGCGTATCGCAGGCTATTGGTATCCGCGCGGCGGCATTCCTATCGATGTGTTCTGGCAAATAGGAAAATTGCCGGGTGGCGTCTGGCTGCCCGACACCGGCGTTTCGACTTATCGCGGACGCGGCTGAGATGCCAACTTCTCGCACGCCGCATGTCTGTGACACGTCACGATGTGATCGTTGACCATGCCAATGGCTTGGGCAAACGCATAGATGATGACCGGCCCGCAGAAATTGAAGCCGCGCTGTTTCAATTCCTTTGCCAGGCCTTCGCTCATCGTGGTCTTGGCAGGGATTTGCTTCATCGTCTTGTAGTGGTTGACGCGCGGTTTGCCGTCCACATGTTTCCAGATCATCTCGCGGAACCCGCCAGGTTCTTTCTCCTCGATCTCGAGCCATAGCTGCGCACCTTTGATCGCAGCCTTGATCTTCGCGTTCGAGCGGATGATGCCTTCATTCTTCATCAGCCGCTCGAAGTCGCGTTTGCCGTAACGCGCGATCTTCTCCGGGGCGAAGCTATGAAACGCTTTGCGGAAATTCTCACGCTTCCTGAGGATCGTGATCCACGCAAGGCCGGCTTGGAACCCATCGAGCACGAGCTTTTCATAAAGCGCGCGTGCATCGTACTCCGGCACGCCCCATTCTGTGTCGTGGTAATCGATGTAAAGCCGATCCTCGCCCGGCCAGGCGCAGCGCGTCAGTTCCTTCATTTCCTGGCTTTGCGCTTGGCCTTCTTTTTCGCTTTTGCAGCCTTCTTCGCTTTCTTGGCGACTTTTTTCGCGGCCTTCTTCGCTGGCTTTGCTTTCTTCTTGGCCTTTTTGGCGGCAGCCTTTGCAGGCTTTGCCTCGACGAGATAGGTCGCTTCGAGCTTGTTGCCGTCGAGATCGATCACGAAGGCACCGTAATATTCCGGGCCGTAATCGGGACGAGGGCCGGGTGCACCGTTATCCGTGCCGCCTTCGGCAAGCGCCGTCTCATGAAATTTGTGCACATGGCGTTTGGAGCGTGCGACGAAGCCCACATGCGCGCCATTGCCATTGCTCGCAGACTGTTGGTCGTGCGGCAGCTGTACCCAGAATTCGGGGCCGGTTTCGCCATAGCCGATGGCGTAAGGCAGGAATTCCATGATGCGCTTGTAGCCGAGCGCCTTCAGCACGGCGTCGTAGAATTTGGCAGCGCGTTCGACGTCGGCCACGCCTACCGAAACATGATGAAGCATAATCGCCTCCCTTGATGTGGAACTACTGTGAACCGATGCGCGAATTCGTCAAGCGGCAAGCCATAATTGTTTCGTGACGCGAACGGGAGTGCCGTTCGTTTCGGGTGTGGCATCGTCTGTTTCGGCGAGACGATCAAGGCGGATAAGGCCGAAGCCCCGCGCACCATAGGTGCTTGTGATCGTGCCGATTTCTTTGCCGTCGGCAATGATCGGTGTATCGGTGGTGAGCGCCGATCCGTCCGCGCTTTCTATCGAAAGCAATCGCTTGCGCGCCGTACCGCGGTGCTTCATGCGCGCGGTCAATTCCTGCCCGACATAGCAGCCTTTGGTGAACGAGACGGCATTCAACTCGTCGAGACCCGCATCGAGCGCGAAGATCTTGTCCTGCCCGAAATCTGCGGCTTCCGGTACGCCAAGCGAGAGACGACGCGAAAGATAATCGGCAGCGCCATGACTTTCGGCGGCGATGGCGCGAGCACCCAATGCGGGCAAGCGCGGATCGCTGAAGCTACCGGCAAGCTCTTCGTTCCATGCCGTTATCACGCGAAGATCGTCGCGCGGCACGATCTCCACTTTCGCGCGCAGGCGATAAAGCGTGAGCCGTTTCTGCAACGCGTCGCGCGCACCCTTCGCGCAATCGATCAAGAATGCGCCGTCGCGCTCGGCAATGATGAAATCGAACAGGATTTTCCCCTGCGGCGTCAGCAGCGCGGCATAGATCGCGCTCTCCGGCGTCACGAGTTCCATGTCATTCGTGACGAGGCCTTGCAGGAACCCGCGCGCTTCCGCTCCCGAAACAGCGAGCACGGCGCGGTCAGACAGATGGGCTATCGGCATGTGTGTGAAGTAATGCGCCTGTGCGCGGTTGCCAAGGCGCGGTGGCTAAGCATACTCCGCCCAACATGACCGAATCTTTCGATCTTCTGATCCGCGGCGGCACCTGCGCCACGCCTTCCGGCATCGCCGAGGCCGATATCGGCGTGAAGGATGGCCGTATCGCCGCCATCGGTGCGCTTGCGTATGCGAAAGCGGCAGAGGTGTTCGAGGCGCGAGGGCTCCACGTTTTGCCCGGCGTCATCGACACGCAGGTGCATTTCCGCGAGCCCGGCAACGAGCACAAGGAAGACCTCGAAAGCGGCAGCCGCGCGGCTGTGCTTGGCGGCGTCACGGCGGTATTCGAAATGCCCAACACCAATCCGCCGACGACAACGCGCGCCGCGATCGAGGACAAGCTCGCACGCGCGGAGGGGCGCATGCATTGCGACTACGCATTCTATGTGGGTGCGACGCCCGCCAATGTCGGTGCGCTGGCCGAGCTGGAGAAGATGCCCGGCGTTTCGGGCGTGAAAGCGTTTCTCGGTTCATCGACCGGAACGCTGTTGCTCAACGAGGAAGATGCGATCCTTGCCGCATTGAAAGGCGGCCATCGCCGCATGGCCGTGCATTCAGAAGATGAGGCCCGGTTGAAAGAGCGCAAACCGCTTGCCGGTTCCGGCGATCCGCGTCTGCATCCGTTCTGGCGCGATGCGGAGACGGCGCGGCTTTCGACCGAGCGTGTGTTGCGGCTCGCGCGGATCGCGGGTCGGCGTCTGCATGTGTTGCATGTGACGACGGAAGAGGAATTGCCGTTGCTTGCCGATGCGCGCGATTTCGCAACCGTGGAGACGACGCCGCAGCATCTCACGCTTACTGCGCCCGAATGCTACGAGCGGCTCGGCACCTATGCGCAGATGAATCCACCGATCCGCGAGGCGCGCCATCG
>DATHQA010000292.1:0-3417 GCA_035483375.1 Rhizomicrobium sp.
ACTTCGAATACAGTTCCTCGAGTATGCTCTCCTTGTCCTCCACTGATCGTTGTTCCATAGAGATTTCCCGTCTTGTCGGAAACTAGGCCCGCGTTCGGCTCTGCGCTGTCGAAAAAACTTCCTTTCCCAAAGTAGTAGATGATTTTCTCGGTGCCTTTCAGCGTAACTCTGAATACCGTACCAGCGCCGCCTGGAGCGCCCAAACCACCTTCAGTTGTTGTGCCGTATAGGTTGCCGGTTTTGTCGATAATTAAGTCGGCTTCTGGGAAAGCCCCATCGAGCTTGCCGTTGGACTCCCCTCTGAAGAAGTGCAACACCGTTTCAGTACCATCTGGAGCAATCTTAAAAACAGTGCCACAGTTCTGATTGTAGACGCAGATCAATCCGCCCGACACCGTCGTGCCGTAGAGATTGCCAACGCTATCCTGAACCACTCCGGCCTCGGGATACGCACCATCACTCCCGCCACCTTTGAAAGAATAGAGTATGGTTTCTGTACCATCTGGCGCTAATTTGAAGACCGTACCGCAGCCTAATCCTTGTTGACACCCGTTTCCGCCACCTTCGTATGTCGTCCCATAAAGATTGCCGGCTGCATCCCGGACCAAATCGGCCATAGGAAGGGCGCCGTCGCTCCCGCCTCTAAAGGCATAAAGCACTGTTTCGGTATTGTCCGGAGAAAGCCTGAAGACGGTGCCGCAGCCATAGCCGCTGCACTCCGCTCCACCGCCCTCCATCGTCGTGCCGTAAAGATTTCCCGCAGAATCCGCGATAAGGCCCGCCTCAGGAGCGGCACCGTCATTTCCACCTTTAAACATATAGATGATACGGGCGTTCGCGACTGGAACGAGCACGGTCGCTACGAGCGCACAAGCCAGAATACACCTGACGAAAATAGTCGGAATTTGGAGCATTAAAGTTCTTGCCACCCGGTTAAGCCTATACTCGCACAATGTTACACGAAGACCGGTTCGAAAGCTGTAGCGTTGGGAGCAGGCGCCAACGCAACCCGTGCGCGGTTCCCTTGGTTGCCGAACCCGGCTAGTGTTTTATTTCGCGGTACTGGCCCCATAGGCATCAATACATGGATTTGTCTTACAGCGCCGAGCACGAAGCATTCCGTGGCGAGGTGCGGGATTTCATCGCCCGCCACGGCAAAGATGCGCCGCATGGTACCACGCCTTCGATCGCCGCAATGCGCGCGTGGCAGGCGCTGCTCATCGAACATGGCTATGCCGCACGCACGATCCCGAAGGAATATGGCGGCTATGGTGCTGCGCCGGATATTCTGAAATCGCGCATCATCGCGGAGGAATTCATCGCGGCTGGTTTGCCCATGGCGATGGCGAACCAGGGCATCTCGATGCTCGTGCCGACATTGCTCGAACTCGGTACCGAGGAGCAGAAGCAGAAATGGATCGCGCCGACGTTGCGCGGCGAAGTGATCTGGTGTCAGGGCTATTCCGAGCCGGGCGCGGGTTCCGATCTCGCGGCGATCTCAACGCGCGCGACGGAAGACGGCGACGATTTTATCATCAACGGTCAGAAGATCTGGACCTCCACGGCTGCGCAGGCCGACATGATCTTTTGCCTTGTGCGCACCGAGCCCGACAAGCCGAAGCACGAAGGCATTTCCTATCTGCTGTTCTCGATGAAGACGCCGGGCATTGAGGTGCGCCCGCTTGTGACGATGACGGGCCGCGCGGAATTCAACGAGGTGTTCTTCACCGATGTGCGCGTGCCGAAATCGCAGATCGTGGGCGGGCGCGGGCAGGGCTGGTTCGTCGCGAACGCAACGTTGCGGCACGAACGCGGCATGCTCGGCGATCCCAATCAGGCAGGCACGCGCATCAAGGCGCTTGCCGATCTCATGATGAATGAGGAAGTGGATGGCCGCCGCCTCATGGACAACCCAGCGCTGCGCGATCGTTTGCTGAAGCTTCAGGCGCGCGCGATGGCGATGGAATATCACAGCTTGCGTCTTCTCACCGCGAGCGCGAAGAAGGATGACGCGATACTCCCGCGGCTTATCGTGAAATTGATGGGATGCGAACTTAATCATCAGCTCGCAGGTTTCGCCATCGATGCGCTCGGCGAGTTGGGGTTGCTCACATCCGACAGTCCGCACAGGCGCAACAGCGGCATGTGGCAGACGAATTTCATGTTCGATCTCGGCCTCATCATCGGCGGCGGCACAGCACAGATTCAGAAGAACATCATTTCCGAACGCGGCCTCGGTATGCCGCGCGAACCGAAGGCGGCGGTCTAATATGGATTTCGGTCTCTCTGACGACCAGAAGATGATGCAAGACAGCGTGCGCCGCACATTGGAACGTGTGGCTTCACTCGAACGTGTGCGCAAGGCGGATGCGGACAAAGAACCTTACGCCGTTGATATATTCAACGCGCTGCGCGAACTTGGCGTGCCGGGCACTCTAATCCCCTCGGATTACGGCGGTTTGGAATTATCGCTGTTCGATGCGGCACTCATAGCCGAAATGCTTGCGCGTCATGTTGCGCCCGTGCCGTTCGTGGCAAGCGCCGTGATGGCGCCGCTCGCGTTGATGGGTGCAGGCTCGGACGAACAGAAATCGGCATGGTTGCCGAAGCTTGCGTCGGGCGAAATCGTCGCCGGTGTCGCGATCAGCGAACATGCGAGCGGCGCGCGCGATGGCGCTGCGATCTCGGTCAAGAACGGCAAGCTCTCGGGCCGCACGAATTTCGTGCTCGATTTTGCTGGCGCGGACATCTTTATCGTCGCCGATCACTTCGCGGGCCTCCATCTCGTCCAGGCCAATGCGAAAGGTCTCGAAAAGAACGTGCTTTCGACCATCGACCGCACGCGAAGCGTGGGCGAACTCATCTTCGGCAATGTCGAAGGCGAGCCGCTCGCCGCGGGCAATCCTGCCGCCACGCTCGACCGCATGATCGATGCAGGCCGTGCGATCCTCGCAGCCGATACGCTAGGCGCAGGAGAAATGATGATCGAGAAATCCGTCGAATATGCGAAGGAACGCAAACAGTTCGGCCGGGTCATCGGATCGTTCCAGGCCGTAAAACATCTCTGCGCCGAGATGGCGGCGGAACTTGAACCCTGCCGCGCGCTTGTGTGGTACGCGGCGCATGGTTTCGATGCATTCCCGGAGCAATCGCGGCGGCTGACGGCGCATGCCAAGGCGCACCTTGCCGAAGTGGGCCAGTTCGTGGCGCGCACGGCCACGGAGGTGCATGGCGGCATGGGCTTCACCGATCTTCTGGGCCTGCATTATTGGTTCAAGCGCATCGGTTTCGACCGCCAGATCCTTGGCGGGCCGGAGCGGGTGCGCAATGACGCCGCCATCGCACAGGGCTGGGTCGGGAACTAATTTCGTGGACGGTTGGGGCTGATCGCGCCTCCACGCTTGCGGCGGCGATTCG
>DATHQA010000293.1:0-8342 GCA_035483375.1 Rhizomicrobium sp.
TCGATACCGAACAAAGGATGCGCAGGAATGAAACTCCAATCCACCGCGCCCGGCAGCACGAAGCCGATGAGCAGGAAGATGAGCAAGATCAATCCCGACACATTGCCGAGTGCGAGGCTCAATCCCGAAAGCGAGCCGATGCGTTCATGCGTGACGATGGTGGGCAGCATCGCGTTGTAGAACACGCTGGAAAATTCGTACGCCACATTCGTCGCCGCGACGAGAACGCCGATCGTCAACAGCGAAAGCCCTATCCCGCCCGGCTGCGCATACCACAACGCCGCCGTCGCCACGATCATCACGAGGGAGAACACCGCGATCCATTGCTTGCGCGAGCCGCCCGCGTCCGCAATCGCGCCGATGAAGGGGGCCAGCACCGCTATGATAAGGCCCGAATAGCCCTGAATGTCGCCCCACATCGCCTGCCCCTTCACGGGATCGCTCACCAGCGTGTTCGTGAAGTAAGGCGCGAAAATGTAGATCGTGATGAGCAGCACGTAAGGCGTGCGTGCGAAATCGAACATCGCCCAGGCGATCTGGCCCGACCACTTCGCAACCGGGCCGCCCGTTGCCGAGAGCGGATGGCGCGTGACATCTGCAACCGCACCCGCCTGCACTGCCGCCATCGAGGCAGGCGCACCCGAAGGTTCGCCCGCGCTCGGATCGTCGCTGGAGCGTGATCCGGTTTCCTTGAATCCGCTCACGCTCCAGATTCCTTTATTTGCCGCGCAATCTGACGCGAACCGCTGCACACTTCGCGGGATTGCGCTCTAAAAGGTTTCACTCCCGTCCACTCCCCAGATGTTCTTTTTATCGATCCAACCGGTCATGTGGCCGATCACGAGCTTGCATGCCGCAGGCTCGCACGTTTTCAACTTTCCGAGAACGCCGGGCTGGGCCAGCGCCTCCACCTCGCTCGACGGATCGGCGGTCGCGCGCAACGGCGCCTGCGCGCGGCCCGTCACCACGGCCATGCGCCCGCGCGAAAGCATCGAATCGAGGATCCAGCCGACGGTGCCGTCCTCATCCTTCACGCGCCGCCAGACGTCATATTGCGCGATGACCTTGAGCGGCAGTCCCTTGCGCTCATAGGTCCACAGCACGCGATGCTGATAGGTCGGACCTTCACGCAGGAACACCTTGTCCCGATCGAGGCTCACATAATAGGGCTTGAAGTCGTCGGCCTTCGCCGCGCCCGCAAAGAGCAGCAGGCAAGCGCAAACGGCGCTTAACCAGTTCCTCAAACGCTCTTCGCTTCGGCGCATTGCGCCTTTTTTAGCCCGGTCCGAAGCTTACGGCAAAGCGGGCCTATCTTTGCTTGACCGCTTCGGCTCTTCTGCTAAACCCGAAAGCGAAGGGCCAGCGCGATGCGCACGCCCGCCGGAGGCCTAATGCTCGCGAAAAAGCCGCTCGTCATCGTCACCCGGAAGCTTCCGGACGCGATCGAAACGCGCATGCGCGAGCTGTTCGACACGCGGCTGAACCACGACGACAAGCCCATGAGCCAGGCCGACCTCATCGAGGCCGTGCAGAAGGCAGACGTGCTTGTGCCCACCATCACCGACCGCATCGATTCCAAGGTGCTGGTGCGCGCGGGCGAGAATTTGAAGCTCATCGCCAATTTCGGCGCGGGCGTGGACAATGTCGATGTGAAGACGGCACTCGACCGCGGCATCAGCGTCACGAATACGCCGGGCGTTCTCACCGAAGACACCGCCGACATGACGATGGCGCTCATCCTCGCCGTGCCGCGGCGGTTGGTCGAGGGCGTGAAGGAATTGGAGGCGGAGCATTTCCAGGGCTGGGCGCCAAGCTGGATGCTCGGCCATCGCATCTGGGGAAAGCGGCTCGGCATCATCGGCATGGGCCGTATCGGACAGGCGGTGGCGCGGCGCGCGCGCGCCTTCGGCATCCAGATCCATTATCACAACCGCAAACCCGTTCATCCGGAGATCGAACGCGAGCTGGAGGCGACCTATTGGGAAAGCCTCGACCAGATGCTCGCGCGCATGGATATCGTGTCGATCAATTGCCCGCATACGCCGGCGACCTATCATTTGCTGTCGGCGCGGCGGCTCAAGATGATGAAGCCCAGCGCTTACATCGTGAACACGTCGCGCGGCGAAGTGATCGACGAGAATACGCTCGCGCGCATGCTGGAGGGCGGTCAGCTTGCGGGCGCGGGCCTCGACGTGTTCGAGCATGAGCCTGCGGTGAATCCGAAACTGCTCAAGCTCCAGAATGTGGTGCTGCTGCCGCATATGGGCTCGGCCACGATCGAAGGCCGCATCGACATGGGCGAGAAAGTCATCATCAACATCCGCACCTTCGCCGATGGGCATAAGCCGCCGGATCGTGTGATTCCGTCGATGCTTTAGGGCGATCGGCAGCTCCATTATAAATATCGAAGCCTTTGATTTTGCAGCGCAATCTCGAATAATCGCGCATGACATTTATAGTCTATAAATATTGGCAATAACCCGCCAACCTATAAAAATTAACTCCTTGAAAGTGCTCAATATTTTGACACTGACCCAAAATCGTTTATAGCCTATAAAAATGAAAATCCCTCCGATCCCGCCGGATGTCGAAAGCTCGATGCAGGTCTTGGCGCGAGAAAAACCGCGCTCGTGGTCTCTCTCTTTTGACCGCTCGGATATCGTTGATGACCAAGGACGTTATCTGCATTGGGACGAATTTCGATTCAGAAAGCCGCCTGAAGGATTCGCCGCTAAAGAATGGTGGTCGCTTATACGATTCACGCGGAAAGCATTGTCGGAGTCTTTGCCGCTAACGGACGAAAAAGAAAAACCCTTCACGTACAACGAGCCGCCATCGTTGCGAGCAGCATTACGCGAACTCGACATGAACGCGGGCGGTGCGCTCGCTTCCGACGCGGCTGCACTTTC
This sequence comes from Rhizomicrobium sp., assembly GCA_035483375.1. Lineage (GTDB taxonomy): Bacteria > Pseudomonadota > Alphaproteobacteria > Micropepsales > Micropepsaceae > Rhizomicrobium. The sequence continues at coordinate 2,910 of DATHQA010000293.1, forward strand.
GGTTGAAGAAGGACATATCTATCTAAAGCGCTCATTGGCAGAAGAACCATTCGCCAGTTCCTTCATCGAAGGCGCGGCCACGACGCGCCAGATTGCGAAGAAACTTATTTTCGAAGGCCGCGCGCCGCGCACCAAAGACGAGCGCATGGTGCTCAACAATTTTCACGCCATGGAATTCGTGAAGGCGCACAGGAATGACGAACTTACCATTCCCATGCTGCTGGAACTTCACAAGATCATCACGGAAGATACGCTTGATTCTCCTGAAGATTCCGGGCGCATAAGAACGACTGACGATGTTCGCGTCGTCGATGAAACAAGCGGCGATATCCTGCATCAGCCACCGTCTGCCGCCGCGATGGAGGAACGTCTCAAAAAATTGCTGGATTTCGCCAACAGCCCGCCATCGCACAACAATTGGCTCCATCCGCTCGTCAAGGCGTTCGTCCTGCACTTCATGCTTGCTTACGAGCACCCATTTGTGGACGGGAATGGGCGCGTCGCACGTGCGCTGTTTTACTGGGCAGCGTTGCGCGCGGGCTATTGGCTTATCGAATATGTTTCGATTTCGAGCATCATTGCCGAAGCTAAGATTGTTTATGGCAAGACATTTCTTTATGTGGAAACGGACGAAAACGATCTCACCTATTTCCTCGTTTATCATGCCGACATCTTGCGCAAAGCCCTGGAACGGCTCATCGTTTTCGCGGATAAAAAACGCAAAGAAGTAATAGCTTTCGAAAAACGTCTGTCCGAAAGAAGGCGGCCAGACGGTTTCAATCACAGGCAGTCATGGTTACTGAATGAATTCGCGCGCAATAGACTCGCGCAAACGACAATTGCGGAGCACGAGAAGCTCTATAATGTGAGCTATCTGACCGCACGCGCCGATCTTGAAAACCTTGTAAAACAAAAATTGCTGCGCAAGACCAAGGACGGCCGGACTTCGATCTATGCTCCGATGAAGGATTTTATGGAACGGCTTCTACCGGAATAGCAGCGCGGTTTACCTCTTCTCGTACACCACATCGTTCCAATATTTCGCGCGATGCGTGCCGGTCTGTGCGAAGCCGCGGCGGGTGAGTTCGCGGCCTATGAGGAAATTGAAATAGCCATGCGCGACGAGCGCGACGGCGCCATCTTCGCGCGCGCGCGTCATCAAGATATCGGCGGCCTTTTTCGCGCGCATGCGGGATTTCCGGTAATTCTCGATCTCGGGATGATAGCCCGCATGCCACAGGATGCGCGCGACCACTGCCCATTTGGGCACATTCATGCGCAACAGCGGAATGCGAGGGCTCGCAAGCGGCGCTTCGTCGAACAAGGGATCGGCGATGATCTGCACAGCGCCGTTCAGCGCGCGCGCGCTTTCATGCGCCCGCTTGCGGCCGCTTGTGAACAGTACGGAAAGCTCGCGCACAAGGTCGCGAATTTCCTCCGGCGGCGCGTTTTCGGGATCGAGGCCGGACGCTTCGTAATCGTCGATATATTGCCGAAAGCCGTGATGGCCCGTGCGCAATTCGGTCGGGATTGCAGGCTTGCCGTGGCGGATGAGTATGATACGCCCCTCGCCGGTCTTGGCGTGGTTCGGGCCGTGCAAAGATCGCGCGTTCTGGTGCATCATCCGTTCGCAAACACAAGGAAACGTTATGGAACAGGCGGACCTGAAGGGCAAAGTCGCCATCGTCACAGGCTCGGCGACGGGCATCGGCGCAGCCACTGCGCTCGGCCTTGCGCGGCGCGGCGCGCATGTCGTCGTCAATTATTCGCGCAGCGAGACCGAAGCGCGCGCGACTTATGACGCCGCCAAAGAAGCCGCAGGCACTGCGCTTCTCGTGCAAGCCAATGTGTCAAGCGATGAGGATTGCCGCCGCCTTGCCGCACGCGCGATGGAGGAATGGGGCCGCATCGATATTCTCGTGAACAATGCAGGGACCACGAAATTCGCTTCACATCACGATCTCGAAGCGCTCACGGCGGACGACTTCACGAGCATCTATGCCGTGAATGTGGTCGGGCCTTATCAGATGATCCGCGCTTGCGTGCCCGCGCTCAAAGCGCATGGCGAAGGCGCGATCGTGAACATTTCATCGGTTGCCGGCGTCAGCGGCGTCGGTTCATCGATCGCCTACGCCGCATCGAAAGGCGCGCTCAACACGATGACGCTTTCCTTTGCACGCGCGCTGGCGCCGGAGATCCGCGTCAATGCGGTGTGCCCGGGCTATGTCGCGACGCGCTGGTTCAGCGACCGTTTCGGGCAGGAGCAATTCGAACATCTCACCAAGACTTACACCGACGCAGCGCCGCTCAAACGCGCCGCGGATGCGGAGGAAGTGGCCAAGACGGTGCTTTTCTTCTGCGGTCCCGAATCGCGCCACATCACGGGCGAGTTCATGATGACGGATGGCGGCATGCACCTTTCGATCATGCCGGGTATCCGTCGGTAGGCCGCCCAAATAGGCAGCGGCCTGCTCAAGCGTTGGGCAGATTTTGTTGCGCCGCAGTATTTTCGGCCTAAAATGGCCCCGGCTGTTGCACAGAAGACACAAAATTCGTCAATGAATCATTGAAATTATACGCCGCTTTCCCGATTTTGCGGATGTCGGAGGTTCTTGTGCAGCGCACAATCGTGCATGCGCGAAAACCATCGGGACGCAAAACAAGGGGTACAAGCATGAGAATATCTGGAAAACTTTTATTCGGCGCGGCGGCGCTGGCCGCATCTTTCGCGACCGTAGCGCGCGCTGACGATGCGCCCGCTTCGCCGTGGGGCTCGTTCTCTGCCTATGTCGCACTTCAATCGGACTATCGTTTCCGCGGCATCAGCCAGAACGACAAGCAGCCTTCCGAAGAAGGTTCGCTGAACTGGTCCGGCCCTGAAGGGCTTTATGCGGGCACATGGCTTGCGAAGGTGAACTTCTTCGACGGCACGTCACTTGAAACCGACGTCTATGCCGGCAAGCACACTGATCTTTGGGGCACTGACCTCAATGTCGAAGCCTACTACTACACCTATCCTGATCACGACATTCGTGCGACGGGCTGGCACGACAGCTACTACGAAACCATCGCGCAGCTGACCCATGTGTTCGGTCCGGTGACGTTGACGGCTACCGGCGCGTGGTCGCCCGATTTCTTCGCGCAGACCGGCACAGGCTGGTATGTCGAAGGCACGGCATCCTGGGCGGTGACGGATTGGCTCGCGGTCAGCGGTGACGTCGGTCATCAATGGGTGAGCCGTATCGACAGTGCGCAGATTCCGGTCGGAACGGACAGTGAAGGCGATACGGTCCTGGGCAAATCCGGTTTCCCCTATACGCATTGGGATATCGGTGCGACGGGCACATACAAGAACTTCTCGCTCGATGTTCGCTATATCAGCACCTCGCTCAATTCCAACGAATGCCTGTACACACAAGGCAAGCATGACCTCTGCGGCGGAACCGTGGCGGCCACGCTCACCTACAACATCTCTCCTTTCCCCTGGTAGGCGTTCCTTAGCAGCAGCGTAGAGTAAGTATGATTGCAGAAAGACCCGCACCCTCCCCGTGCGGGTCTTTTTGTTTGTATAAGGCTCACCATGCGGGGAGCGATCATCGGAGCCGGTATTGCGTTGTTGCCCTGGGCGGTGGTTCAGGCCGCCGATTACGGCGATGTGTCGGCGTCGATTGCGCTTGCGAATGACGACCGCTTCCGCGGCATTTCGCAAAGTGCGCTCAATCCCGCGATCCAGCCTTCGCTGCAATGGACGCAAGCCTCGACGGGTTTATTCGTGGGCGCCACGGGCACGAACGTCAATTTCAAGGATCCGCAGAACGCGACCGTCGAACTCGATATCTTCGGCGGCAAGCAATTCGATCTGCCGTTCGGCGAACTGAATGTCGAGGAATATTACTATTCCTACCCCGACCATCATCCGCTGCCCGGCGGCGAGATTTACAGCTGGTTCGAAACCATCGCAAAGTTCGGCCACACTTTCGGCGATTTCGCGCTAACAGCGACGGCGGCGTGGACGCCCAACTATTACGAAGAAAACGGCACGGGCTTTTATGTAGCGGGCACGGCGGAATGGGCGCTCACCGACTGGCTTTCGCTAAGCGGCACGCTGGGCCGGCAATCCGCAGCGCATCTGAACGGCGCCGAAACCGGATTTCCTTACGCCCATTGGGACGCGGGCGCGACGGCCGCTTACGAGAATTTCTCGCTCGATATCCGTTACAGCGACACGAACATCTCGCGCGATCAATGCGAATCCCTCAACGAAGACGCAGGCGTACACTGGTGCGGCGCGACGGTGCTCGTGACGCTGACGTATGACGTGGGGGAATGGCCGTTGTGATTCAGGGTGGTTTTGGTTTGAGGCGGCACATCTAACCTCACTGTTATGGCCCGCCGGAGTGCGGGCCATGACAATTGAGTGTGGTCCCCTTCCCTCGCGCTCGCGTGAAACGCTCGCACTCGCCGGGGATGACAACGATGGCTTAAGCCTTTAGCACCAACGCCTTCCTCAACTGTTCCTGATCGAAAGGTTTTGGAAGCAGCGTGATGCTCTCGTCGAACTTCTGATTGGCGTGGCCTTCAGAGGAATAGCCGCTCGCGACGATGATCCTGAGATCGGGCTTCAGCTTTCGCGCTTCGGCGACGAGTGTTGCGCCCGTCATGCCAGGCAGACCCAGATCGGTGATCATGACGTCTATCTCATGATCGGATTGCAGGATGGACAGCGCGCCATCGCCGTCGCCTGCTTCGGCGCTTACGATATCGAGATCGGTGAGCATGTCCACCGTCGTCATGCGGATGAGCGCCACGTCCTCCACGACAAGCACCTTGCGCGGGCGCGCTTTCGCGGGCAGGTCAGTCACAACAGGCGGCGGCGCAGGCACATCTTTCGCGACTTCGGCGCGCTTGTTGAGCAGGCTGCGCAGCTTCCACGCCAACTCGTCTTTGCGATAGGGCTTGCTCAGCAGGAACACGCCGTCGTCAAGCCGCCCATTGTGAACAATCGCATTCTGCGTATAGCCGGACGTGTAGAGCACGATGATGCCCGGCACCATTTGCGCGGCGCGGCGTGCAAGCTCGCGCGTCGAGATCGGCCCCGGCATCACGACATCGGTGAACAGCAAATCCACGCTCGCGCCGCTGCCGAGCACGGTAAGCGCATGCTCCGCGTTCGCGGCCTTCAGCACGTTGTAGCCGAGATCGGTGAGCATATCGACGACGGCGGCGCGCACGCCCTCGTCATCCTCCACAACAAGGATGGTTTCCGTTCCGCCTTCGGGCGCGAAGGAAAGCACAGGCCGCGCCTCCTCCTCGGGCTTGCGCGTGCGCGGCAGATAAAGCTTCACAGTCGTGCCCTGCCCGACCTCGCTATAGATCTTGATGTGCCCGCCGGACTGCTTGACGAAACCATAGACCTGGCTGAGGCCAAGGCCC